>JANLXP010000484.1:0-2270 GCA_031365165.1 Alphaproteobacteria bacterium | reverse complement strand
CATCAACGGCTTGAACAGCACGGCGTCGAATTGCGTGCCTGCGCCGGCTGAAACGGTCACGCCGTGGCTGATCGAGGAGCAAAGGACCAACTTGATTGCATCGCCGTTCTCGAGCTTGCGGATGGCTTCGGCGACCTCCGTGCCCGATTGGCCCGGCATATGACGGTCCAGCAGAACGACATCGAAGGGTTTGGCGGCTTGCGCGGCGCGATCGATTGCGATCAACGCGGACACGCCGTCGTGCACCGCTTCGACGCTCATGTTCCAGCGAGAGAGTTGGCGCATCAAGATTTCGCGGTTCAGCGCAACGTCATCGACGATCAGCGCGCGCTTGGCCGCGAGCATACTCGCATCGGATGTCGTCGTGGGCGACGCGGCTCTGGGCGGTGCGATTTCGACGACGAAGAGGGAGCCCTTCCCCACTTCGCTTTGCGCCCAGATCGAGCCCTTCATCGCCTCGACGATTTCTTTGCAGATCGCGAGCCCCAAGCCGGTGCCGCCGAAACGACGCGTAATTGAGTCGTCACCTTGCGAGAATTTTTGGAAGAGATTGGTGCGCGCCTGCTGGGTCATGCCGGGGCCTGTATCGCGTACGGAGAAACGCAGACGCCCCTGCACGCACGCCACTTGAACGAAGACCAGCCCTTTTTCGGTGAACTTCACCGCATTGCCGATGAGATTGAGCAAAACTTGGCGCAGCCGGGTCGGATCGCCCTGGTATGCACCTTCGGCCTCGCCGGAGACGTCGACGCAAATTTCGAGACCCTTCGCATGCGCTTTCGCGGCGAACGTCTGTGCGGCGCCCTCGACGAGAGGCGTCAGATCGAACGGAACGCTTTCCAACGACAGCGAGCCCGCTTCGAGTTTCGATATGTCCAAGATGTTGCCGATGACCTGTAGCAACTGGTCGGCGGAGGCGCGGGCGGTCTCGGCTTGGACGCGCTGTTCGTGGCTCAGCGTCGAATCGAGCAGGATCTCGACCATGCCGACGATGCCGTTCAGGGGCGTGCGAATTTCGTGGCTCATGTTGGCCAGGAATGCCGACTTCGCGGCACTCGCCTGCTCTGCCGTGTGTTTGGCGTTTTCGAGTTCGTCGACGTAGCGTTGGCGTTGCTCGTCAGCTTCGCGCGTAAGGCGGTTGGCAGAGCGGGCATAGAGAAAGCTCGCCAAAACCAGCACGATAACGAGAGCGGCAAAGGCATACTCGGCGAGCTGCGCGTCGTTGATCGAGGCGCTGACCAGCGTTAGATCGTCGTTCTGATCCGCGATGATCAGCTGCATGATTTGCGTGATCGCCGTGCTCGCGTCTTTGTAGAGCTCGTCGACGAAGACCATTTCCTTGGCTGCGTCGGCGCGTCGGCCTACGGCGAAATAGTCCAACACCACGTGCGTGCGGGTGGCCATATCGGTTCCCACATCGCGCACTTTGTTGAGTTCTAGGCGAAGCGCCTTTGTCAGCGAACTCTTGCGAGCGAGCATCTGGTCGTCGTCTGCGAATTTCCCGAAGGCGATGCCGAACGCACTTTCGGCGCGTGCAAGACGATTGCGCTCCAGCGCGACGTCTTCGGTTTGGAAGACGTTGTTGGCGGGGACATCCAGATCTGCAAGCGTATCGCGCAGGTGGATGAGCTGGGTGTTCTGCTCGTTCCACGCCTTGTTCTGCGACTGCCGGTCACCGAGAAGCGTGAGCGTGTAGTGTCCGACGGAGAGACCGCCTAAGGCCGTGACGACGTTCAGGATCGCCAGGATTGTAAAAATGCGCGCGAGCCCCATTCGCGAATGAGCTGGGTTCGATGCATTGCTTCCCGGTTTCTTTCCGCTCACGGGGGTGGTTCCGGCCTAGACCGCGATCGAGCTTTGGTCTTTTCGCGCCTTCGCAAGCAGCGCATCCACGCGCTCGCGCAAAGCGGCAGGGCGAAACGGCTTTTGAATGACGTCGTTCGCGCCCAGCGCGGACGCAGCCACGAGCAGCGGCTCTTTGAGCGACGCCAAGCCCGCCGTCATTGCAAGGATCGGCGTGCGCGTGCTGCCCTCGCGGATAGAGCGGATAACCTCGAGGCCGTCTTTGTCCGGCATCAAGAGGTCGGTCACGACGAGATCGAAAGCGCGCGCTTTGATGTGGTTTAACGCCTGCACGCCGTTCGCCGCGAACGTCACTTCATGATCGCCCGCGGTCCAGTCTTCCGTGAACGCAGACCGCTGCAGCTTGTTTTCGTCCCAGCCGTATTCGTTGCGACTTCGTTCGTTTCCATCGATCCGGAACACGATCA
>JANLXP010000145.1:0-1002 GCA_031365165.1 Alphaproteobacteria bacterium | reverse complement strand
TGAAACAAGGCTATTACCACCCCCCGAGGAATTGACCCCATATTGGGGTTGATTGCTGTAAGCCGTCGTCGATACGTATGACTGCAAGATTGGGGTGACGGATACTTTGATTTTCGCTCCTTCCACAACTTGAGCGCCGGTAACGATCTCAAGTACCAAGCGGCCGGCAATCCGATCACTGTGCCACCAACAGGCTTCGCAGGCTTAACGTCCCGCTTTGATCTCACCAAGCCCGTGATCGCCGCGGTCAATGGCTTGGCGATGGGCGGCGGCTTCGAGATCGCGCTCGCCTGCGATCTCATCGTCGCGGCTGACACGGCGCTGTTCGCGCTGCCCGAACCCCGCGTCGGACTTGCGGCACTTGCGGGCGGGCTACACCGTCTGCCGCGCGAGATCGGCCTGAAGAAAGCGCTCGGCATGATTTTGACCGCGCGCCGTGTAACGGCCGCGGAAGGCAAGACGTTGGGCTTCGTCAACGAAGTCGTGCCTGCCGGCGAAGAACTGGCAGCCGCCAAGAAACTCGCCGCCACCATTCTCGAATGCTCGCCGATGTCGATCCGTGCATCGAAAGAGACGGTCTATCGCGGCTTGGCCGAACCCTCGTTGCAAGCGGCAATCGAGAACCAACGCACCTACGAAGCCATCCGCGCTATGTTCAAAAGCGAAGACCTGATCGAAGGCCCAATGGCATTCGCTCAAAAGCGCCCACCGCAATGGAAGGGTAAATAGAAAAATTCCACGCCAAGACGCCAAGCCGCAAGGAAGTGAAAAAGTGAGAAATTGAACCACGAACAGCACGAAAAACACGAAGACGCGCCGGGCGCCACTTCACTGTCAGTTCGGCGCGAAGCGCCATTAATGCGCGCGCACCGCGCGCAGGCGATCGTCCAGACTGCAGAGTGCTTCGTGAAGTTCGTGCTGTTCGTGGTTCAATTTCTTAGTTCTTTGCGGCTTGGCGTCTTGGCGTGGAAAACTTCGCGGCCGAAAATGAAAACGCCCCCC
>JANLXP010000460.1:0-1220 GCA_031365165.1 Alphaproteobacteria bacterium | reverse complement strand
AGTTCTTGCAGGCCCAGACGAACTTGCCGCTCCACTTCAAAGCTGAGGCGACCATGTCGTCGATCAGACGGTGTTCGTAGACGATTTTCTTCGCGTCGAATTTCGCTTTGAATTCGGCATTGAAGACCTCTTCGAACAGGTCCTTGAAGCGGCCGTCATAGGCTTTCAAGATCGTGTTTTTGGTCGAGAGGTACACAGGCCAGCCGCGGTCGAGGCCGTAGTTGAAGCACGAGCGCGCGAAGTTCTTGATTGAGTCGTCGAGGTTGTACATCGCCATTGCAACGCCGCCGCCTGGGAAGTTGAATACTTCGTGGCTGATGGCTTGGCCGCCGCCTTCGGGCGTGAACGTGATCGTGAGCTTGCCTTTGCCGGGGACGACGAAGTCCGTCGCCTTGTATTGGTCGCCGAACGCGTGACGGCCGACGACGATCGGGTCGGTCCAGCCGGGCACGAGGCGGGGCACGTTCTTGCAGATGATGGGTTCGCGGAAGACGGTGCCGTCGAGGATATTGCGGATCGTGCCGTTCGGCGACTTCCACATCTTCTTCAGTTTGAATTCCTTCACCCGCGCTTCGTCGGGGGTGATGGTCGCGCATTTGACGCCGACGCCGTAGCGTTTGATCGCCTCGGCCGCCTCGATCGTCACCTGATCGTCGGTTTTGTCGCGGTATTCGATGCCCAGATCGAAGTATTTGATGTCGATGTCGAGATAGGGAAGAATCAACTTCTTCTTGATGAGATCCCAAATGATGCGGGTCATCTCGTCGCCGTCGAGATCGACGACTGGGGTCTTCACCTTGATCTTCGCCATTGGGCTTTCTCTTCGAATTGAGTGCGGGTCGCGCAGGTGTTTAGCGGCGGGTGCAGGCTCGTGCAAGGCGCTATGAAGACACCCGTCATCATCCTCGCAAACCCGCAAATCGGCGAGAATATCGGCGCGGCTGCGCGGGCGATGCTGAACTTCGGGCTCAGCGACTTACGGCTCGTGAACCCGCGCGAGGCGTGGCCGAACACGAAGGCGGAGGCGATGGCTGTCGGTGCGGCGCACGTGCTGGAGAACACGCGCGTGTTCGCGACGCTGGAGGAGGCGGTCGCCGATCTGGGTCTTGTGTTCGCGACGACGGGGCGCGACCGCTTGATGGCGAAGCGTGTCGTCACGCCGGATGATGCGGTGGCCGAGCTGGTGGCGGAGCTTTCCCAAGATCGGGCGTGCGGCGTGA
>JANLXP010000447.1:0-6217 GCA_031365165.1 Alphaproteobacteria bacterium | reverse complement strand
CATTCCGACGCCGAAGCTTCAGATCGTCGAGACCGACGTTATGAACGCCTACGCGTCGGGCATGAACGACAAGCAGTACCGGATCGCGGTGACGCGCGGCCTCATGAACGCGCTTGACGATCAGGAGCTTGAGGCGGTTCTGGGGCACGAGCTCACGCACATTCGAAACGGTGACGTTAGGCTCATGGTCGTCGCGGTGATTATCGCTGGCGTTATCACGTTCGTCGGCGAGATGGTGTTTCGGGGCCTCTTCGACAACGGTGCGCAAGGCATACGCTCAACGCGTTGGCGCAGCGGCGGCAGTTCGTCGTCCGGGGGCGGAGGCAAAGGCAAGGGCGGCGGCGCGATCGCGATCTTGATCGCGGTCGTGATCATTGCCATCGCCTGGTTCTTATCGCTGGTGATCCGCTTTGCGTTGTCACGCTCGCGCGAGTATTTGGCCGATGCCGGTTCGGTCGAACTCACGAAAAATCCCGATGCCATGATCAGCGCGTTGCGCAAGATCGAAGGCAAATCCGAGATGCCGTCGGTGCCTTCGGGGATTATGGAAATGTGCATCGAGAACAAGCGCAACACCGTTGCGGACTTGTTCTCGACACATCCCTCTGTTCAACGCCGCGTCGACAAACTCGTTGCACTCGCCGGCGGTCATGAGGCCCCGCCCGCCGCTTAGTCGTGGTGGCCGGCGATCTTCTTCGTAACGTAGCCGAAACCGTAGAAGAACAACGCAACCAATGCGAAGGCGGCCAAGTGTTTGTCCACGGGCAGGCCAAGTCTGCCGACCTGGTTGACTAGGATGTGCCAGTAGAAAGTGATGATGCTGGTGTCAGACATTACCGGAACTCCTTGAACTATTCCCCCGGCTTCAATGCGTCGAATGTGACGCCATCACATCAAGGGAGCCTGAAGGGAGGTCCGCGCAATTTGGGCAATTTGTATCTAGGGCTCAGCACCGCCGAATAATTCAGCGGCTCTAAGGCAGTTGGATAAGCGGGAGGTTTATCCGGTCTGCGCAATCTTGGATTTGCGTTGGAATGCCTAGAATTCGCGGCGAAAAGCCGAAAAGCCCGACGAAAAATTTAGCAAAATTCGCGATCCCCTAGCCGCGCGCTGGAGCTGGGCCTGCGAGCCGCTTCGTCGGTTTGCGCTTTGGCGGTGGTTTGTTGCCGAGCCGCGTGATCTTGCGCAGGGCCGCGCTCGCGATGCCGGTCCAGCTGGTCAAGCGCCGCTCGAGATGCTGCACGTGCATACGCTCGAAGCGCAAATCTTCCTCGACGCGCCGTGCCCTGGACTCGAGGTCGCCCCCGGTTAACGCGCTTGGCTTTGCTTCGCCCGACACTTGCGGTGTGGTGCCGGTCTGGTTCCAAGAGTCCGCGAGTTCCGAGCGTAGCTCCGACGCCTCGGTCAGGATATCGCGCTCATTTGCCTCGAGCTCGGATATACGTTCGCGCGCGGTGGCGAGCGCCTCTTGATGATGGCGAGATTCGGCTTGCGCCTTGATGGCGCGGGTTTCGTGGGTGTGGATCTGTTCTTTAGCGGCGGCGAGCTGCTTGCTCAAATCCATAGCGTTGGCGAGCGCGGTGACGGCGCGGCCGCGCGCTTCTTCCATTTCGGCGTGCGCTTTGTCGCTCTTCTTTATCTGCGCCTTGAGTTGGGTTTCGATCGCGTCCGTGCGTTCGCTCAGGTGTTTGGCGAGGGCTTGAAGCTCCTTCGCGTCGGTGACGGCCTTCTTGACGGTCTCTTGTGCCTGAACGCGCTTCTTCTCGAGTTCGGCGATCTCCGTCATCAAAGCGGTGACCTTTTGGACCGACACCTCCGAGCGGCGCTGGTGCTCGTCCGCGACGTTGGACGCTTCTTTCGCTTCGCCTTTGATTTGACCGAGCGCCGTTTCCAGCTCGAGGCCCATCTTTTCGAATTCCGCGCAGCGTGCGCGGGCGGCGTTCAGGTCGCTTTCCATTGCCCGTAAGCGTTTCGTGGCCTCGGCCTTATCTTCGCGCGCTTTGGCTAGATCGGCTTTCAGCGCATCAGCTTTCGCTCCGCGCGCGGTAGCTTCCGCAACTTCCTTTTCGGCTTTCTTCACCGCCTCGGTCTGTGCGAACGCGACGACGCCAAAGAGGCGCGAGCTTTCGGCGAAAGCCGCGCGCATGCGGTCGAGTTCGCGCTTGGGCTCTGCAGCCTTCGGTTCGTCGCAAAGCAGAGTGAGCGCGCGATAGGCCGTCTTGACCCAGTGCGGTACTTCGGTGTGGGCGTCGAGTTCGGCCAGCGTTGCGCGATGGTTATGCAGTTCGATGTCCAGGAATTCGCGCACGTCGCTAGCGGCGTCGTTCGGTTGGCGCGGCCATTGCACACCCATTCGGGCGCCCGACTGCACGGCCAGAAGTTTCCAGTCTTCGAGCAACGCGTCGAGCGTCACGATGTTGCGCGGTAGGTGGCGTGTTTCGTATTCGACATCAAGGTAGTGGCGAAGCCACAGGAGCATCGCCTTCTCGAATGGGATGCCGTCTCGCTCTCGCAGGGATTCGGCGACCTCGAGCGGGTTGCGGACCACGAGCAGCGGCGCGGAACGGATGCCCGATTTTTCGAGGATCGACATCCAGTAGGGCAATGTCCGGCACATGCGCGGGTCTTTGAGCACGAAGAGTTGTGCGTTGCCGAATTCTTCGTCGACCGCCACGCGAATTTTGTTTGCGAAGCGGGTTGCGGTTTCGCTTTCCTTCCAGCGTGCGGGCGGGGCGCGCCAGTCGTCCCAAGAAGAGTCGAGTTCCGCGAGCATTTCGTCGTGCAAGGCGGTGAGTGGCGCGGACTCCCAATACCCGCGGGGGTTCCAGTCGTTTGCGGGTACGAGGTGGCGCGGCATTGCGGCGCCCAAGAAATTCACGATGCGGGCGAGGGCCGACGTGCCGCTTCTCTGCACACCCAGTACGAGGATGGCGGTTCGGTAGGGCGGTGGCGATCTATCCGGCTTCTTGGCCATTGGCGCGTATTTCCACTCCGCGTCGTCTCGCTAGTGTTCCCAAGGAGGTCCCCCGGCCGCCTACGTACGAATCGCTTGTCCAATATGACGTATCGGACCGCGTTCTTGCTTGGCTAGCGTTGCTTTGGCCAGGGAGTGTGGTCAAGGGCGCACGGTAGGAGATGGAGGAAGATTCACGTGGGTTCGCATGGCCACGGTTGCGTGTCGATGCTCGCGCTGGAAATGAAGTTGTAGCATCCAACTCGCGGTTGCGGCATGAGCGCGAGTTGACGGCGGCGAAGGTGCGTTGGAAACTTCGCCATGCTCGTGCTCACGAAACCAAAGGTCGCGCTGGCGACGGCGACAGTGTTGTCGCTGATGGGTTTTGGGTCGCTCATGTGGTCGCCCCACCAAGGTGGACCGGTTGAGCGGCCAGCCGTGCTCGCTCAGAGGCCACTCTGGGTGCCGGTCGTCGGCGTTGGAGTCGACAAGCTCAGAGACTCGTGGGGCGCGCCGCGGTCTGGCGGGCGTACGCACAAAGGCATCGACATTTTCGCGCCGCAAGGGACCGCCGTGCGGGCGACGGCGACTGGAACCATTGTCGGACTTTATCTGGTGGGGAAGGGCGGGATCGCCGTCTACGAACTCGATGCGACCGGCAAGTACCTCTACTATTACGCCCACTTGAACGGTTATGCGTCCGATCTGAAGCGCGGGATGAAGGTCGAGCAGGGGCGGGTGATCGGCTATGTCGGTGCGACAGGGAACGCCGGCAACAGTTCGCCGCATCTCCATTTCCAGATTCAGCACGTGATCGCCGGCCAATCGGTGTGGCACGGCCCGGCACTGAACCCCTATCCGGCGCTGATGGCCGGAGAAGTGGACGAGAAGCCCCCGGTTACAGTCGCCGCCAGTGCCCGTTAGGCTCGGCTCGATGTGCGGGCGATATGTTCTTCGGGTGGTTTTGAAGAATTTCCGGCGGGATTTCGAGCTGGGGTTCGATGTCGACGACAGCGACGTGCCTATGGAGGTGCGACCGCGGTTCAACATCGCGCCGACACAAATGGTGCCGGTCATCCGCGTCGTAAACGGGAGGCGATGGCTGTCGCTTGTCCGGTGGGGATTGATCCCGCATTGGGCGAATGAGGTGAAGAAGCCCCAGATCAACGCGCGCGGCGAGACGATCTTCGAGAAGCCGATGTTTCGCGACGCCGCGCGGCGGCGGCGGTGCTTGATTCTGGCCGACGGGTTCTATGAGTGGAAGCGCGATGCGAACGACAAACCGCTGCAGGCCTATTTCGTCTCGCGCGTGGACGGAAAGCCGTTTGCGATGGGAGGCATCTGGGAGACGTGGATTAGCCCGGACGGCGAGGTGATCGATACCGTCGCGATTGTGACAACCTTGGCGAACGCCGAGATCGCGCCAATCCACGATCGCATGCCGGTCATTCTAGATAATCGCGACTACCTGACGTGGATCGAGGCCGATCGTGTGCCGGTTGAGGACGCGAAGGCGCTGATTAAGCCTGCGCCGGATGGGACGCTGTTGCCGCAGGCGATTTCGAACCGCGCCAACACGGTGAAGAATGATGATTCCGAGAACCTGAATCCGGTCGATCCGAGCGATGCACCGCCGACGCCGCCGCGCAAAGCCGATCCGCGCCAAGGCGACCTCTTCTGACGTCAGTCGGTGGTCGTGTAGACGATCTCGCAGGTGTAGGCGAATTCCCACTGCGGATTGCGGATCAGCGTTGCAGAGTCTGTGGTGCACCTGCGGCCGTTGTTCGCCAAGTACGCAGCGACAGCCGCCTCGATCGACGATTGCGGTGCCGCGGTGCCGTAGGCGCCGAACGTGACGTTTCGAATCACGGAGTCGCTCATCGCGCTTGCGACACTGGGTGTGATGACGAGTTTTCCGGCGCTTGGTTTGTCGAAGATGCGGTAGGCAATGTTGTCGAACGCAAACTTCGTGCGCGGGATATCACGGTACTCGTCGCTGATGTGCTGCGGCGTGGAGCACGCCGTCAGCGTCAGGTGCGCGGCCGCTGCCAGCAACAAAGGTCTCAACGGCATCGGCCCGTCCCCCACCGGATGATTCGTTTGCGCGATCTTGGCGCGCTGGCTCCAGCATTTGTGCAACAGGCGACGGCGAAAACCGGACAATGCTTGCGTTCGGCGGCGCACCATTTGCGGCATTCCGGAGGGGCCGGTAGCTTTCGTCCGCAAATCGCCGAGGGTGCGGCGTTACGGAACTGAGAGGCAAGGATGAGCGGTCAGGCAGTGGCGAGCGACAACAGCATCTTTCGGGTGCCGACGAACGCGCAGGAGTATTCGGCTCTGGGTTTGGCGGTTCTTGCGGTGTTCGGGTTGGTGCAATTCGGTGCACCAGTCGTTCGTGAGCTCGACTTTCTCGATCAGAAGATCCGCGATGTGTTCATCGGCGGTGCGTTCGCGGCGTTTCCGCTCATCCATCGCGGTGCGAAGAGTGCAATGAACGGCTTCAAGGCGGGGCCGTTGCGGCCGGAGCTTTCGCCGTGGTTCGTGAGTGGCGCTTTCGCGGCAATGCTGGTGTTCGCGTGGAACCAGTTTGTGTCGCTCGTTGGCGGGTTCTCGATCGGGATGTTCGTTGGCGCGGTCGGTGTGCCGCAACAAGCGGCGGCCGAGGCAGTCAATCAAGCAGTGGTCGTGAGCATCATGACGATTTCAATACCGTTGACCGCGGTCGCATCGGTCTATGCGGGCATCTTGCTTGCCCGGCACACACGTTCGCACGTGATGCTGGCTCTCGCATTTGCGGCGGTGCTGTTCATTGCTTCCAACACGCTGGTCACGTGGGTGACAAGCCCCGAGTTCTTGGCCGCGCAATGGGGCGTTGCGGCGGCGGCGGGTCCTGAGGGCATTGTTCAGTTCTTTATCGGCATGGGGATCGTCGCTGCGATCGTCTTCGTGTTCGGCGGCATCGGCATATTGATTTCGCGTCTGATGAGCGAGGCCTCGCTCGGGAAGGTGATGATCGCGGCGCGGCGGCTGTCCCCGGCAGATCGCGAAGTTCTGGCCGCCGACGTGACCAACCGCGTTGAATCCGCCCTGCGGGCAAAGATGGCGCAAGAAACCGGCTCGGCGGAACCTTAGGCGGCCACAATGCCGCCATGTGACTCGGCCAGCATTCCGGGGCACAATGCGGGTGGCCGCACAAGGAGGCGCGACATGGCGAATTTGATCATCGCACGCACTGGTTTGGGCTTTGTTGCCTTTGCTGCAGCA
>JANLXP010000441.1:0-7162 GCA_031365165.1 Alphaproteobacteria bacterium | reverse complement strand
CAAAACGACTTCGGGGCCCGGCGGCTTTTGATTTGCCGCGGGCCCCGAAGCTAAAGGCTTGGTTTCGCTTATTAAGCGAAGAAGCCGGGGGTTCCGATGAGAACCGTCGAGATCGCCATGTAGGCTGCGAAAGCGATGGCTGACCATTGAACGACAGTTGTGAGCGTTTGCATTGTTGTCTCTCCTAAATTTTTGGGCTTGGGGTTCGTGAATTTCGTGGGCTTGGGATCAGACGATGCCGGCAAGCGCTTCGACCGGTAGGGCCAGCGCGAGCGTCGCGTAGAGCGCGACTGCGATCGCGGACCATTCCACCATGACCGTAAGTGTCTTCATTGCCGTCTCTCCTTCTCTCTCTCGTTTTCCGTCCCCTCGGGGGTCCTGCGGGCGGGGCCGGCTTTGTCCGTGTTGATGGACTAGTATGTTGTTCGTAATACTGAGAATTCAACTGCACTACGTGCATGTCAGGTCTGAGCTCCCTGCATGGCTGCGTTTTCCTGTGATTTCATCCTTATTTTTCAATGCGTTAACTATGTTTCCGTTGTAACCAGTTCTTAATCTTGTTCACGAGCTCGACATCTGCTAATAAATGACTGGTAAGTTATTTATTTAACCATATGAACCAGCTCGCACGATCTCAACGATGGCAGCGCAGGAAGGACGCCCGACCGGCGGAACTTCTGGATGCAGCGCTCGACGTCTTCTTCGAGAAGGGGTTTGCGGCCGCGCGTCTTGAGGACATCGCGGCCCGCGCCGGGGTCAGCAAAGGCACCATCTACCTCTACTTCCAGAGCAAGGAAGACGTGTTCGAGGCTCTGGTGCGCGCGATCCCGCAGCCGAATATCGAGCAGCTGCGCGCGCTCGCTGCCGACGCGTCGGTGCCAGCGGATGCGATGCTGCGGCGGGTGCTGACGTTTATGGGTGGGTTGCTGGGCGACGGGCGTATGGCCTTGTTTCCACGCCTCATCATTGCCGAGGGCGGCCGCTTTCCGAAACTCGCAGAGACCTACAAACGCGAGATTATCTCGCGCGGCATCGGCGTTATTACCTCGATCATCGAACGCGGGATCGCGGAGGGGCGCTTTCGCAAGATCGATCTTACGCACGCGGCCTACGGCGCGATGTCGCCGGTCCTCTTCGTCGCGATCTGGCGCACCACCTTCGAACGCTTCGACAGTGCGCCGCTCGATGGGACGGCGTTTATCGAGCAGCACATCGAGACCTTTTTGCGCGGCATCACTGTTGGGAGTGAGCCATGAGACTTCGAAATACGATTGCCATCCTTTTGGCGCTGATGCTCGGCGCCTGCGGGAGTGAGCCACAAGGCAGTGTCACCGGCTACGCAGAAGGCGAGTACGTCTACATCGCGGCACCCGAAGGGGGCTGGGTCAGCGAAATGCTCGTGACGCGCGGTGCGCAAGTTAAAGTGGGCGACGCGCTGTTCGCGCTCGATGCAGAGGCACAAATCGCGCAACGCGATCAAGTCGCCGCGCAGATACGTCAGGCGGAGGCGCAGCTGGCCAACTTGGAAACGGGGCGGCGGCCGGATGAGATTGCGGCGCTTGAGGCTTCGCTGACCCAGGCCGTGGCCAACCGCACGTTGGCAGAGGCCGAATTCAAGCGTGCCGTCGAACTGAAGCAGCGCAGCTTTGTCTCGCAGGCCGCGGTCGATGCGCGGCGGGCGCAACGCGATGCGGCGTTGATGCAGGTGAAGCAAGGCGAAGCCAATCTCGCGCTCGCGCGTAAAGGCGCGCGTAGTAACGAGATCGGCGCGGCGCGCGCTGCCGTCGAAGCGGCGAAGGCTTCGCTTGCACGGGCGGAGTATGGACTGAGCCAACGTCGCATCCGCTCAAAGGTCGCGGGCCGGGTGGAAGACACGCTGCGTCGGGCGGGCGAATATGTGCCGCCGGGTGGGGCGATCGTGCAGATTCTGCCGCCGCAGAACGTGAAGCTGCGCTTCTTCGTGCCAGAGCAACTGCGTGGGAAGCTCTCGCCAGGATCGGTTGTGCAGGTCAGGTGTGACGGGTGCGCCAAGGAATTGAAGGGGCGCGTGACGTTCATCGCGTCGGCAGCGGAGTTTACACCGCCCGTCATCTACAGCGTCGGTTCGCGCGAAAAGCTTGTCTGGATGGTCGAGGCCGTGCCGGAAGGCGGAACGCTGACGCCGGGTCAACCGGTTGATGTAACGCTGCCATGAGCGGTGCGCTCGCGATCGACGTCAGCGAGCTGAGCAAGAGTTTCGGCACGCGCAAGGTCGTCGATAAGTTTTCGATCCAAGTGCCGCGCGGGCAAGTGTGGGGCTTCCTCGGACCAAACGGCAGCGGCAAGACGACAACCATCCGGATGCTTTGCGGGCTGCTGATACCCGACAGCGGGACCGGCACGTGCCTCGGCTACGACATCAAGACCCAAGCGTCCGAGATCAAGCGCCATGTCGGCTATATGACGCAGCGCTTTTCGTTCTACGAAGATCTTTCGATCCGCGAGAATTTGGATTTCGTCGCGCGCATCTATGAGATGGAGGATCGCGCGCGCGTGGTCGACGAGGCGATCACGCGGCTTGGCTTGGTCGAACGCCAGCAGCAGTTGGCTGGAACTCTGTCGGGCGGTTGGAAACAGCGTCTAGCCCTTGCCGCCTGCATTCTGCACCGGCCGCAATTGTTGTTGCTGGACGAGCCGACAGCCGGCGTCGACCCGCAGGCGCGGCGCGAATTCTGGGACGAGATCCATCAGTTGGCGGCACAGGGTCTGACCGTCCTCGTCTCCACGCACTACATGGATGAGGCCGAGCGGTGCGACCGCATCGTCTACCTTGCCTACGGGACGGTGCTCGCGCGCGGCACCGTTAGCGAAGTCATCGAACAATCGACGTTGAGCACGTGGGTCGCGACGGGCAACGACGTTCGGACGCTTGCTAGCGAGTTGCATGGGCTCGATGGGATCGACCAAGTCTCCGTGTTCGGCGTGACGCTTCACGTCAGCGGCAAGGACGCGGAGAAGCTCGAGCAGGCGATCGCGCCATTCCGGAACCGCCCGGCGTACCGGTGGGAGAAATCTGCACCCAGCCTCGAAGACGTATTTATCCACCTGATGGCGCCGTTTCGCGCGCGGCTGACGGGGTAGGCGATGCTCGGCGTTTCATTCTCGCGGATCGGTGCCGTGTTCCTGAAGGAACTCATTCAAATGCGCCGCGACCGGCTGACGTTCGGCATGATCATCGGCATTCCGGTGCTGCAGTTGATGCTGTTCGGATTCGCGATCAACAGCGATCCAAAGCACTTGCCGACCGCCGTCAACGTTCAGGATCCAAGCGTCTATTCGCGCACGCTGGTGCGGGCCTTGGAGAACACCGGCTATTTCAGAGTGACGAAGATCGTGAAAGGCGAGCGCGAGGGTGCGGCCATGCTCGCCAGCGGCGACGTCGCTTTCGTTGTTACAATCCCGCCGGAGTTTTCACGCGAGCTTGTGCGCGGCGACCGGCCGCAGATTCTCATCGAAGCCGACGCAAGCGATCCCGCCGCCGCAGCTAATGCTGTCGGCGCCATCGTGCAGCTGCCTTCAACAGTGTTCAACCGCGAACTAACCGGCGCGCTTTCCGCGCTTCGTCCGACGCCGGCGCCGTTCGAGATCGTGGTTCACCGGCGCTACAATCCGGAAGGCATTTCCTCGTACAACGTCGTACCCGGTCTGATGGGCGTTATCCTGACGATGACGATGGTCCTGATCACCGCGCTTGCCGTGACGCGCGAGGTCGAGCGCGGGACGATGGAAAACTTGCTTGCGATGCCGTTGAAGCCGTTCGAAGTCATGTTCGGCAAGATCTTGCCCTATATCTTTATGGGCTACCTCCAAGTTCTCGTCGTGCTGATCGCGGCGCGGTTCCTGTTCGGCGTTCCCATGTTGGGGTCGTATTTCGAACTCTCGATCGCCCTTGCGCTCTTCATCGCGGCAAATCTCTCGATCGGCTTTACAATCTCGACGATTGCCGCAAATCAGCTGCAGGCAATGCAAATGACGTTCTTCTTCTTCCTTCCGTCGATTTTGCTGTCGGGTTTCATGTTTCCATTCCGCGGCATGCCCGACTGGGCGCAGTGGATCGGCTCGATCTTGCCCAACACGCATTTCATGCGGATCGTGCGCGGCGTGATGCTGAAGGGCAGCCACCTCAGCGATATGTTCGCGGACGTATGGCCGCTCGCCGCATTCATGCTGGCGGCGATGACCCTGGCGTTGATGCGTTATCGCCGGACGCTGGATTAATTGTGGAAATTATTCCCAATCGCGGATACCTCGCGTAAACCAGCGCGAACAGCGACAATGGCGCAATTCCTGGTCTGTTGCAGTTTGAACTAAAACACACCTCTCATTTGAACGGCCTTTGAGCAGACCGCGCGCGAGAATGCGCGCGATCGAAGGCCAAGCCTTGCGGCGGGACGCGGGCGAAATCTGGGTGTTAACGAGCTATGAAAATTCAGCGCTTCTCTGTTCTGCTGGCGGTCGGGTTTGCGCTTGGCCTTGGCGGCTGCGCAGGCTTTGACGATCCGGGGCCAGTCTCTTGGAATTCGACCGGCGCCAACCCGCGGGTTCTGCGCAACCAGGCGCCTCTGCAGTGTGTCCCCTACGCGCGCCAGGAGTCCGGCGTGGGTATCTGGGGCGACGCCTACCTTTGGTGGGACAAGGCTGCCGGTCGCTTTGGCCGCTCGTCGGCGCCTGAGGCCGGCTCGGTCATGGTCATGAAGGGCTACGGCAATGCCCAGCGCGGCCACGTGGCCGTCGTGCGCCGCGTCGTCAACGATCGGGAGATCGTTGTCGATCACGCGAACTGGCTGAATGGCGGCGAGATCGGGCTCGACAATCCCGTCATGGACGTCTCCGACGACAACGACTGGTCGGAAGTCCGCGTTTGGTACGCTCCGGGTGGCCACTACGGCGGGCGCGTTTACCAAGTCCAGGGTTTCATTTTGAGCCCGTATGAAGGCGGCCGGATCGCCTCTCGCTGACACTTTGCTCACACAGTGCTGCAGCTTCGTCATGCTGCGTGATCCACATATTGTGGTTTAGCGCCGCGGATTTCCTAGATATCGCGTCAAAAGTTAACGGTAATAAATCATTAAGTTGACTCCCTCACCTTAGGGCGGCACGAAGCCCGGCCCGATCGGTGCTTAAGGTCATGACTGGGGATATCTCAGTCGAGGGAGTGTATCGTTTGAAGACCAATACCACACGTTGTCTGACGGCACTCCTTGTCGCTGGCGCTAGCCTTTCTGCGTGCCAAACAATGCCATCGAACTATTCGACTGCATTCGCGGATAACTCGGGATCGTCCTCGAATACTCTATCGTTCCGTGGGTCCTATGATGAGAGCGACGCCTCGGCGACTGTCGAGGACGCGCTGGTCCCCTCCCCCCGGACAAAGCCTGCGACCGCCGCCGACCTGTTGAGTGACCTTCGCCCTCAGGTCTTGGACGCCAACCTGCAATGCGTGCCGTTCGCCCGCGACGCGTCGGGTGTGGATATCCGGGGTGATGCCAACAGGTGGTGGAAACTCGCCGCCGGCAAGTACACCCGCTCGCACCGCCCGCAGACAGGCTCCGTCTTCGTGATGCGCGGTTACAAGACCGCCCGCCGCGGACACGTGGCCGTGGTTCGGCAGATTTTGGACGACCGCACGATCGTGGTGGACCACGCGAATTGGGGCAATGACGGGCGGATTTATTTGAGCGCTCCCATTCGCGACGAAAGCGCAAAGAACGACTGGAGCAAGGTTCGCGTTTGGTACACGCCCACCAATCAGTGGGGGCACAGGCTCTATCGCGCGAAGGGCTTCATCTATCCCACCACCGCGGTTGCCGGCGGCAGCTTTGCTCTAGGCAGCCACTGAGAGCGCGGTCAGCTTCGCCGCAATCTCGCGCGAGGCTTCTGCAAATGACCGGTCGAGATCGGTAAGCCGCTCGACCGCAGCCCCAGGTTCGATCGTCATCGCAACCGACTCAAACGCCATCGCTGCCTCTGCGAGCCCATTCGCGCCGAACAAACGCGCAGCGCCCTTGAGCGAGTGCGCGCGACGGCGCAGCGTTTCGCGATCGTTGTCCGCGATGTCGGTACGCATGGCTTGGAGGTCATGCGCTTGGTTCTTCATGAACGTCGACGCCAGCTTCTTGATCGCCGGCGGCGGCATATCGCTTTGCAAGTCGGTCCAAGTGCGCGCGCACAGCAGCGGCGCTGTGCGATCGGCGTTCTTGCGTGGTGTGAGGTGACGCAACAGCGCCGCTTCCAAGATGTGGCGGCGGATCGGCTTTGTCAGATGCTCGTTCATGCCGGCCGCTTTGCAACGCGCCGCATCTTCAACGAACGCATTGGCGGTGAGCGCCAAGATCGGCTTCGACTGATTGGGCCCGGGATTCGCGCGAATGTGCTCCGCTGCCTGCAGGCCGTCCATCTCGGGCATTTGCATGTCCATGAGGATCAGATCGAACGTCTTTTTCGTCGCTTCGCGCACGGCTTCGAGGCCGGTGCGAGCGGTTGTGACGTTGCAGCCGAGTTGGGACAGCATCGTGGTCGCGGCGTAGAGGTTTGTCTCGTTGTCTTCGACGAGCAGAATTTCGGCACCGGCAAGGTGGGAATCATCCGTACCACCGCCCTGCGCCCACGCCAGCGGATTGTCGCAAAAGACGTTCGTCAGGGACTCAAGCAAAGCGGCGCGCATCAACGGCTTGAACAGCACGGCGTCGAATTGTGTGCCGGCCCCGGCCGAAACCGTCACGCCGTGACTGATCGACGAGCAAAGGACCAGCTTGATCGCATCGCCGTTCTCGAGCTTGCGGATGGCTTCGGCGACCTCCGTACCGGCTTGGCCCGGCATGTGACGGTCCAGCAGAACGACGTCGAACGGTTTGCCCGCCTGCGCGGCACCATCGATTGCGATCAGCGCGGACACACCGTCGCGAACCGCTTCGACGCTCATGTTCCAGCGCGAGAGTTGGCGCATCAAGATTTCGCGGTTGAGCGCGACGTCGTCAACGATCAGCGCCCGCTTGTCCGCGAGCATACTCGCATCCGATGTTGTCGAGGGCGATGCGGTTCTGGGCGGCGCGATTTCGACGACGAATAGGGAGCCCTTCCCCACTTCGCTTTGCGCCCAGATCGAGCCTTTCATCGCCTCGAC
>JANLXP010000420.1:0-1200 GCA_031365165.1 Alphaproteobacteria bacterium | reverse complement strand
CAAGGGAATGACCACCCACGTCAAAACCAAAAGGCCAAAGGTGGTTTAGAACCACGACCGCCAAGCACAACCGGACGCTTGGGACGGACAAGACGCTGGTGACCAATCGGACGCCTCTCAATAGAATGCGTTACCGGCCATTCACGAGGATCGACCATGCCCCGCGCAGAGGAGATTGAAGAGCGCGAGTTTGCGCCTCTCGAACTTCCGTCGGCGGACGACATTCGAGAATTCGTGCTGGGAACAAGGCTCTCGCCCAGCCCCGGCCCGCTGCCCGATTTTGTCGTCCGCTCGAGCGCGGACGCCGCGAGTTGGGCGGTCAGTGTTGCTCATCGAGAGTTCGATGATCTGCTGACCACCTTCGTCTCTGCCGAGAAGAGCTTTTACGTAGCCTTCGTGAACAGCGTGACGACAAGGAAACGGGAAATTGGATTCAGGCTCACGACACGGGGGCTAGGAGGGTTCACCGAGTACCACATCGTTTTCTGCCGCGTCGCGCCCGACGAAATCGCCTGCCTCGACTGCGCCTAGCAGGCCGAGTGTCACGGCCACGCTCGTCACGACCACCAACAAAGGTCGTCATGGCCGGGCCACGACCCGGCCACCCAGGGTCACAATCCCTCACATCTCAAACCCCAACTGTCATGGTCCGCGAAGGCGGACCACCCACGACTTCGAAGCGGGAAAGAGAACGAAGAGAACGTTGAGAACGCTAAGAACGAAGAGATCGCCGCCGTCAATCCACGGGAGGCATGACTGGGGGCGCGTACGGTGAAGGCCTCAGAGAGTAGCGCGGCGCGGAGTACACGGTATCAGCACATGGATAGTTGTCGACCGCGGGAGTCACGTCGACAGGCCGGGGGAATGGCGTGCCGACCGATCGCCAAACCAGGCAACTAACGTCCCGGTCACGCAACGTCGTGACATCCCGCTTATAGATCCGCAGCGCGCTTCGATTGATGCCAACCGTGTTCTTGCCCGTGTCCGCGGTGCTGGCGAACAGCGCAATGACCTCGCCCTTCGAAAACGCACTGCGCAGATGCCACGAAAGCGCCGGCTGCTCGATCAGCCACTCTGTCCCGCTCCAATTCGAACCCCCGCCGCACTTGTGGCGATCGAGCAGGATCGTCGCGAGATAGTCGAACAGGCGAGCGAGCGGCATGTTCTTCTCAATGACGGCCGCAACCAACGGCGGCGGCG
>JANLXP010000406.1:0-2223 GCA_031365165.1 Alphaproteobacteria bacterium | reverse complement strand
CCAACCCGGCGCGCGAGAGGCGCTTCTGTTCGACCGCATGCTTCTGAAGAATGTGCGCGAGGTCGGGCGCGGTGCGGAATGCCCATTTGCCCGCGACGCGGACGAGGTTCACGCCGCGCTTGGCGTAGGCTCGCGAGAGTTCTTCGAGAAGTGCCGGGATATCCGAATCCGGCGGCATGCGTTCGATGATCGAATCTTCGTCCAACGGCTCGGCGGCCGCAAACAGGATCGCTTCGACCATGCGCAAATGCATGGCGGCTAGCGGGATCGCATCGCCAGGAAAGAGGCGGGTGACGGTTCCGTCCTTCGCATCCGTGGTTTGTTTGTTCTTCATGTCTTCGTCGGGCTTCATGGCACGCGCTGGGGATGGCGTCATGTCGGGGCCTCTTGTTCGGATGTGTCGGGATCGCGGCGACGCACGTAGAGCGGTGCGAACGGCGCCATTTGCCGCAGTTCGAGCAAGCCGTCGCGCACCATTTCGAGGCTTGCGGACAGCGTGCTGGCGATGCCGGAGCGGCGGGAGGGGCCGGCGTTGAATTCGTCGGGGATCAGTGCGTCGATCATTGCCCACTCGATCACGATGCCCAGCATGCGTTCCAAGCGGTGGCGCGCGTCTTCGATTGCGAAGACGGGCATGCGCTGCAGTTCGTAGTTCGAGTGCGCGATCTTCTTTACACGTTGCGTCGAATAAGCCTTCAAGAGATCGACCAGCGTGTCGGCGTATTTCGGCGACTTGATCACGCGGATGCCTTCGGGGGCACCGCGCAGGAAGACGTCGGTGCCGAGGCGGTCGCGCGACATCAAGCGGGTTGCTGCGATGCGGATCGCCTCAAGCCGCTGCAGTTGCAGCGTCAGGCGCTCAGCGAGTTCTTCGGCGGTGGGCTCGCCTTCCTTTTCGGTTTCAGGCAGCAGCAATTTCGATTTCAGGAACGCAAGCCACGAGGCCATCACCAGGTAGTCGGCCGCGAGATCGAGATGCATCTTGCGCGCTTCGGCAACGAAGACGAGGTATTGCTCGGCGAGCGCCAGGATCGAGATTTTGCGCAGGTCGACTTTTTGCGCGCGGGCGAGTGCCAGCAGAACGTCCAGCGGGCCTTCGTAGCCATCGATGTCGATGATCAGGGCTTCGTCGAGTTTCGGTTCTAGCGGCGGGCTGTCGAATTCAAGCGTCATGGTCAGACCTGTGCCAGCGCTTGATCGACGCGCGATTGGGCTTCGGCGATTGCGAAGGGTTTCGATGGTTTCAGTGCACCAAGTGTGCGGTCGGTGCGTTCGAGGGCTTTGCCGCTGAGCACCGGCGTTGCACTGGCAACTTCGCGCATGTCGTCAATGCCGCCTTTGCAGTGCAGGATGAGATCGCATCCGGCGGCGACAGAGGCGTGCGTGCGGTCGGCCAACGAGCCTTTCAGAGCGCGCATGGTCAGGTCGTCGGTCATCAGCGCGCCGTCAAAGCCGATGAAGCCGCGGATGACCTCATCGATCACACGCTTGCTGGCGGTCGCGGGCGCCGTCGCGTCGATGTCGGTGTAGACAACGTGCGCGGTCATCGCGAGCGGCGCGTGGGCAAGTGCACGGAATGGGGCGAAGTCGCTGCGCTCAAGCTCTGCGCGGGCGGTGTCGACGACGGGGAGTTCCAGGTGGCTGTCCGCGCGGGCTCGGCCGTGGCCGGGCATGTGCTTGATCACCGGCAGGACGCCGCCGTCCAGCATGCCGTCGATCACGGCTTGGCCGAGTGCGGCCACGACCCACGGGTCGCGGGCGAAGGCGCGGTCGCCAATGATGTCGTGCGAGCCTTCGGTCGGCACGTCTATGCAGGGCACGCAGTCGACGTTGATGCCGAGGTCGCGTAGTTCCTCAGCCATTACGCGGGCGTTGTCATAGGCGAGATCGCGGGCGGCGGCGGGGTTTTGGCGGCTGATGGCACCGAACGTGGCTGCCGGCGGGCGCTTCTTCCAGTGTTCGCCACGCAACCGCTGAACGCGGCCGCCTTCTTGGTCGATTAGGATGGGCGTGTTGGCGCGGCTGACGCTGTCGCGCAGCGACGCGGTCAGCTTGCGCAGTTGTTCTGGTGAGCCGCAGTTGCGCTGAAACAAGATGAAGCCCCAGGGGTTTGCGTCGCGGAAAAACGCGCGCTCGTCCGCGGTCAACTCCTGACCTTCACAGCCAAATATTGCTGCCCGCACGGACACTGACCAAACTCCCCATCGGACGCGGGGAATCCCC
>JANLXP010000401.1:0-1531 GCA_031365165.1 Alphaproteobacteria bacterium | reverse complement strand
AAGTGTCCCGCCTCGCCGAACTTCGGACCCTGGTTCGCCATCTGCCAGATGACCCACTGCGTCCCCTCATATTTGGTGCGCACGTTTTGCGGCCAGAACTTCTGAAACTTCTCAGCGAGATACATCATGATCGCGCCGGACTCGAACACGCCGATCGGTTCACCCCCGCCGGCCGGCGCATTGTCGACGATCGCCGGCATCCGATTGTTCGGCCCGATCTTGAGAAAGTCGTCGCCAAACTGATCCCCGCGCCCGATATAGAGCGGGATCATCTTGTAGGGGATCGCTGCCTCCTCAAGCAGGATCGTCACCTTCTTCCCATTCGGCGTCGGCCAGTAATAGAGGTCGATCATGGACAGTCCCTTGTGTTCGCGTTCGCGCCGATTAACGCCCGCACGGCATCGCCATGCAAGCCGCTGAACAACAAGCGCCGATGTGATTGCGCTAGAAAACGGGCGGGACAACCGGCGCGTCGTAGCCCACATTCGCGAACTCAGGTTCCGCCTCGCCATCCTCGTTCTCGACGATGCGCACGACCTTCTTCGCGCAGGCCGAAGCGATTTTCGATGCGAGTTCGGGCGCCGGTTCCGTGACAACCGGGCGTGCCGCGCAGCGCGCGCCGATGTCGCCGGCGAGGCGTTCGCCACCGGTCGCACAATAGAGACCGCTGCCGTCGGCTTGCGGTGCAAAGCGCACGCCGCTTGCGCCGAAGCGCTTGGCCAAATGGTTCAGCACGTGGATGCGTGCCATGCCATCCTCACCGCCCATCAGACGCGGCGTCTTATGCATCTGCGTGATCGGCAGCGCCTCAATCGCGCGTACGCTCAACTTCTCGCCGGGCGCCGCCGCCAGATGCACCCGTGCGACCAGGCCGTAGTCGCGGCAGATATCGAAGCGGCTCATATCCTGCGTGCCCCAATGCAGAAAATTGCCGAGACCATAGAACACAGGCTTGCCGCCCACGATTTCCACGCCGTTCACGACGTGATGATGGTGACCGATCACGAGGTCGGCGCCGCGCGCCAGCGCGCTGGTCAACCGCGCGCGATCGGCGTTGCCCGTGTTGACCTCGAACTCCTGCCCGTAGTGCACCGACAGCATCCGATAATCCGCGCCCGAACCGGACAGCGCGCTGAGCCCGTCACCGAAGTCGCGGTCCGATGTGTAGGAGAGTTGCCCTGGCCGGTCTTCGCCGTCCGCCGGCGCGCTGTAGCCGCTGCCGATCAACCCCAACGCGCCGAGCGCGAAGCTGCGACCTTTGACGATCATCAACCGTGGCGCACGCGCAGCATCTCGGTTCAAGCCCAGACCCGCATGCGCAACGCCGATCGCCGCCAGCTGGCGCAACGTCTCGCGCCCGCCTTCGAGGCCAAAGTCCATCGAATGATTGTTCGCCGTCGAAAACGCGTTGAACCCGATCTGCATCAAATGCCTGACGCCGCTCGGGTGCGTGCGAAAGCCGAACAGCTTCAGATTGGCCGACAAATCGTTGCGGTCCGTCACCACCGTCTCGAGATTGGCGAAGTTGATG
>JANLXP010000398.1:0-3409 GCA_031365165.1 Alphaproteobacteria bacterium | reverse complement strand
CGATTGCGACGGCGTTGCGCGGTGGCTTCGAGGAAGCGGTGCAGTCGTGGCTGCCGTTGCAGTTTTGGTCGCTGAGTTGTTGGTTCAGGGTTGCGCATGTGATGACGTTCTTCACGTTCCGCTATTACTTCGCGCCGCGTTTTCCATATGTGTCGCCTTACACGACGTTCGCGCTGGCGGCGGCGATGGGTGCCGCGCTCCTCGGTCTGAATTGGACGTTGAGCAGCGGAACGTGGGCGGGCGACACGCTGCTTAACCGGTTTTTGTGGGCGGGCGCGGTGACGGTCGGCATTGCAGCGGTGGGCACGGCCACGTTTCAGCTCTTGGGTTGGGGCGTGCTGCGCTGGGGTCCTGGGCGCTGGTTCGGGTGGTTCGTCGTGGGCCGCACGCCTTTCGACGCGTTCGTCGCAGCCGAGATGGCGCGGCGGACACCGGTCGTCGCGCCGAAGCAGGGATAGCCGCGAGGCCGCGACTCGCGCTAATTCAATGAGACCATGGATGTCGCTCTCGCTGTTTTGACGTTGCTCGGGACCGCCGTGTTTGCGGCGTCGGGCGCTTTGGTTGCTGCCGAAAAGCAATTCGACCTCGTGGGCGCGGTGTTCTTGTCGGTCGCGGCGGGGCTCGGCGGGGGGACGATTGCGGATCTGCTGATCGGCGGGCCGGTGCGTTGGCTGACCGCGCCGGAGCCGTTGTGGGCGGCGTTGCTTTCGGCGGTCGTCGTGTTTGAGGCGGTGCGGTTTGGTGCGCCGCCGGAGAAGACGCTGGTGTGGGCTGACGCGGTGGGCCTTGCGCTCTTTACGGCGACGGGGATGCAGCGGCTTGCGGGGTTGCAGCTCGATGCGCCGGTCACGATCTTTCTCGTTGCGATTGCGGCGTCGGGCGGCGGTGTCGTGCGCGATGTGCTAGCCAACCGCGCGCCGCTGGTGTTCACGGGCGAGATCTACGTGACGGCGGCGGTGCTTGGTGCGCTTGCCTATTACGGCGTTTGGATTGCGGGTGCGGACGACGGGTTTGCGCTGACGGCGGCGCTTGCGGTGACGTTCTTGGTGCGGGCTGCGGGCATTCGCTTTGCGCTCCGCTTGCTGCCGGGGCGGCTCTCCCCATAGGACTTGGCGTTTGCTAAGGTCCGCGGCGCTGAGTTTGGGGTATTCGATGATGCGTTTCGTTTGTGCGGCCGCCGTTGTCGCGTCGATTGGCGTTGCGTTGGCCGAGCCGCTTCCCGGGGCGATGCCTGCGGTGCCGGAGCCGGGCGCGGATACCAGCGCGCCGGCGCCTCGGTTGCCCGACATGGGCAGCATGGGTGCGGGGCCCGGTGGCGTTGCGCCGGACCGGATCGAGCAAGTGCTGCGCCGCGCGACGACCACGACGCCGCCGATCCTGCGCGGGCCGGGGGAGCAGACGCTCTTTCTGCAGCACGCACGATCGGTGGTGCTGATCGTGACGAAGGCGACGCTGGGTTCGGGCGCGGTCGTCGGCGCGGACGGCACGATTTTGACGAGCGCGCGAGCGGTTGCCGGGGCTAAAAGCGTCGGTGTCATTTTCAAACCGGTGAAAGTTGGCGTCGTGCCGCGCGAGTCCGATGCGTTTGCGGCCGTCGTCGTGCGCGTGGATGCGGTGGCGGATTTGGCGCTGATCAAGGTTGCGAAGTTGCCTGCCGATGTCCGGCCTCTTGCGATCGGCGATCTGGGTCAAGTGCACGCCGGTGCGCCGGTGCATACGATCGGGCATCCGTTTGGCGAGATTTGGTCTTATTCGAAGGGCGTCGTGCGGGAGGTTCGCCGCGGCTTTGTGTGGACCGCGGATGACGGCGTCGCGCATCGCGCCGACGTGGTGCAGATGCAGACGCCGATCAGCCCGGGCGACACGGGTGGGCCTGCCCTCAACGATGCCGGCGAACTTATCGGCGTCGGCACGTCGGCGCGGCAGTCCGAGGTGAGCCTTGCGGTTGCTTCGTCGGAGGTGCGGCGGGTGCTCGCGATGCGCGCCGACCGCGCCGCGGTTCAGGCTCGCGTGACCGATGCTCCCGTGAAGGCTTCCTGTGCGCCGGTTCGGACGTCGGCGAAGCGCACGAAGAGAGGCGATGGCACGATGATCGTGTTCGATGCGGACTGCAACGGCAAGCCCGACACGACGCTGGTCGTGCCCGACAGCCGGTCGGTCGCCACGCTGATGATGGTCGACCGGAACGAGAACGGGAAAACAGACGTCGTCTATGTCGATCAGAACAACGATATGAAGTTCGATTATGCGCTCTTCGACACGAACGAGGATGGGCGCACGGATTTGATCGGGTATGACCTCAACGACGAGCTGGAGCCCGCACGCATCGTGATCGCGCGGGCTTGAACGGAGGCCAAGCCCATGACGCCGACCTTTCCCGATGCGTTCAACATGGCCGACTACTTCGTGTTTTCGAACATCGAAGCGGGGCGTGGTGCGAAGACTGCGATCCTGTTCGAGGGGCGCGCGATCAGCTACGCGGAGGTTGCCGATGCCGTGACGCGGGTCGCGCGGAACCTGGTTGCGGGCGGGTTGTTGCCGGAGCAGCGGGTGTTGGTCTGCGCCCAAGACCGGCCGGAGTTCGCCTATGCGTGGTTCGGCGCGCTGAAGGCTGGCGCCGTGGTGACGCAGGTGAACCCGCAGCTTCCGGCCGCCGACTACGCCTACTATCTCGACTATGTCAGGCCGCAGTTTGCGTTCGTGGATGAGGCGAGCGCTGCGGCGTTCGGCGAGGCGGCGGCGAAGAGCCGGTTTCCGCAGCGCGTGATCACCATCGGCCAAGACTTCGACGCGTGGCTTGGCGAAGACCATCCAACCGCTGTGCCGTGGCCGACGCGGAAGGACGATCCGGCCGTCTGGCTTTTCACCAGTGGCACGACGGGGCAGAGCAAGGGTGCCGTGCATTGCCACTTCCATTTTCCGTACAACACCGAGGTCTATGCGAAGGCCTTTGTCGGTGTGCGCGAGAGCGACGTTACGATCTCAGGTCCGCGCCTTTTTTTCGGGTATGCGACGGGCACGAATTTGATGTTCCCGTTCGCGGTCGGGGCGACCACCGTTTTGTTCCGTGAGCAACCGTCGCCGGAGCGGTTGTTCGAGTTGATCGAGACGCACCGGGCGACCGTCTTCACCAGCGTGCCGACTTTGATCAACAAGATGCTGCAGACGCCGCAGCCGCGCGACATTTCCAGCGTGCGCTTTATGTGGAGCGCGGGTGAGGCGCTGCCCGGCGAGCTTCACGAGCGTTGGGACCGCGCATTCGGCGTGCCTATCATCGACGGGATCGGGAGTGCCGAGAGTTTTCATATCTACATTTCAAACCGGCCCGGCGACGTGCGGCCGGGGAGCCTTGGGCGGCTGGTGCCGGGGTACGAGGCGAAGCTCGTCGACGATGAGGGTAACGCGGTCG
>JANLXP010000343.1:0-1071 GCA_031365165.1 Alphaproteobacteria bacterium | reverse complement strand
ACGAGTTCGGTCAGCAAGTTGCCCAAGGCAGGCCCGACGGCCGCCGGCTTGCCCCAGCGCGCTTGGATGTAACGGGCAAAGCCGGTGACGTGGCGGGCTTCTTCGCGCGTTTGGTTGGCGGCGTATTCTTGCGCGCCCGGGTCGCGCAGAATGTGGCAGAGCGAAGCCGAGAGCGACAACGCGCCTTGCTCACCGTGCAAGATGCTTGAGAACGACCAATGGACGTTCAGGTTCGTGAGCTTGATCTTGCCGCTTTCGTCCAGCTTGTCGCCGACGGCGGTGCGCAGTTCGACCATCAGCTGCGGGTCGACGAGGTAGTCCTTCTCCATGTCGAACGGTTCGGAGAAGTCGATGTATTTCTTGTCCAGCGGGTCCCAGAAATGGTCGTGGGTCGCCGAAATGATCTTGTCGAAGGCGGTCGTGCGCGCGTTGTAGCGGTTGACGTCCATCATCGATTTGAAATCGTCGGGATCGACCGCGTTGTAAGCGGTATCCTTGGTGATGTTCGTGAGCTCTGTCATCGGGCGCGGCCTTCATATGTGGGGTCGGCCTCGATGCTATTCCGAAATCGGCCGTTTTCAAGAAAAATGACGCGCCCGTCATCGTGACGGACGCGCCAAATTCGCTTCAAATCTTTGGGAGGCGCGCGCTGAGCCTACTGCGCGTCGCCTTGTGGGAGGGGGACGTCGATGTCTTCGGGTCTTGGGGTGATGGACTGGGGTTTGATGCCGGCCTCGCCGAAGACGAGGAGCGTCTCACCGTCGTCGATCACCGCGTTCAAACCCTTGCGGTCGGGACGGTAGGTGAGCGTGTATTTCTGACCATCGGGCGAATAGAGAACCTGACCGCCCAGCCCCACGAACACAAACGAGCCGTCCTTCAGCTGCATGCCGCTCGCAATCGATTGGTCGGCCCCGGACGTGTCCAGCTTCGTGAACGTCGCCCCCTGGTCCTTCGAAGCCCAAATGTTGCCCCGCATGCCCGTCACGTAGATCGTCCCATCCTTGGCGGTCAGACCGCCCCAGAACGAGCCCACATAGCCGGTCAGGTTCTTCGTCCAGGTCACGCCGC
>JANLXP010000341.1:0-1645 GCA_031365165.1 Alphaproteobacteria bacterium | reverse complement strand
AGAATGCCCAATCGTTAGACGTCCGCATCAATCGACTGCAGCTCCGTCCAAGGACGGCCCGCGCATCAACGAGTTCATCAACGCGCACGAATTGTTGGTGATCGACGACGAAGGCGGCAAGCGCGGCGTGATGAGCAAATTCGATGCTCTCAAGCTCGCACAAGCCGAGGGCCTCGACCTCGTCGAGGTGTCGCCGCTTGCCAAACCGCCCGTCGCCAAGATCATGGACTTCGGCAAGTACAAATATCAGGAACAGAAAAAGGCCGCCGAAGCCCGCAAGCATCAGAAGATCATCGAAATCAAGGAGATCAAGCTCCGCCCGATGATCGACGATCACGACTACGACGTGAAAATGCGCTCCATCAAACGCTTCTTCGAAGAAGGCGACAAAGTGAAGATCACGCTTCGCTTCCGTGGCCGCGAAATGGCGCACATGGATATCGGCATGGAGCTCTTGAAAAAGGTCAAACGCGACATCGACGAGATCGGCAAGATCGAGCAAGAACCAAAGCTCGAAGGCCGCCAGATGGTCATGGTGATGGCGCCGAAATAACGGCGCCAACTACCCCGCCGCCATCTAACCCGGCGTCAGCCACCCGCGATAGCGCACCAGCCTGCCCATGACCGGCAGACTAATCGTGACATCGAAGAGATAGCGTCCGTTCTCATCGACGGACGCACTGGCGTCCGTGTGCGGCGTCAAAAACTGCGGCAGCGGCAACTCGCCGAGCCGCGCCCGCACGATCGCCAAGCGAAACCCTTGCGGGCCCGCGGCCGTATCCAGATCGAACGTGATCGCGCCGAAGCGTTCCGCAAGCTTGCCCGGTTGAACTTCGCTGAGGTGGCTTGCAAACGTCGCTGACCCGAAGCGGCGCACCCAAATCTCGCCATTGCCCTCGCGCTCGATCGTGACGGCAGCACGCAGATCGCGCCCGGCGGACGGAAATCCCGCGAGCCACGCAATCGCCTGCGCGAACGGATTCTCCGCGCCGTCGATATCGACCGTTCCCACAAGCTCGCGCGCGGGCTCCGGCGCATGCGCCTCGCGCACCGCTTGCGGCATCTCCGCAAAGCTTGGCAGCACGCGCTGAAAGAGCGGCGTCTGTGAAAGCCGCTCCGTCGTCACCGCGGTGGTGATTTCGTAGCGCGAAAACTCCTGCGCGAATGCGTCGAGCGAAAGCAAGCCGACGCACGCCGTCGCCCCGCGCGTGGCCATCGTGCCTGCCGCCAGTGCACGCGCCAAAGCGAGAGCGGGCAGGGCCGGGATGTTCGGCCCGTCGCCGACCTTCGCAACCAGCGTCCAACGCGAACGCGTCAGCACGCCTGCAGCATCGAGCCCAGAGGCCTCCACGATCATGCCGCCCTTGTCGCTGCCGAAGCGGCGAAACCAGGCGGCAACGGCGTGCAGCAACTCCGAGAACGGCTCAAGCGAACGCACGATTCCCCAGCGCACCGGAAACGTCAGCAACCAAAGACCAAGCTGCAGGATGGTGAGCTCGACGCCGGCACGAAACACGGCCTGCCGCACCGTCGGAAACCGCATTCGAACGATGTCGAGATCGGGCGTTTCGACCAGCGCCACGAACCGCTTGCCCAATCCTTCGATCGAAACGCGCTGCAGCAACCCCCAACCGGGCGCGGAATC
>JANLXP010000332.1:0-3418 GCA_031365165.1 Alphaproteobacteria bacterium | reverse complement strand
GCTCGCGATCATCGGCGAACCGACCGACATGAAGGTCGTGAACGCACACAAAGGGATCCGCTCGTTCCGCACGACCGTCACCGGCCGCGAAGCGCACTCCAGCCAAACCGACAAAGGCGTCAACGCCGTCATGGTCGCGGCGGAACTGATCATGCACTTGAGCGATATTGCGGAGCAGATGCGCAAGGTTGGAGATCCCTCGGGCCGCTTCGACCCGCCCTATACCACCGTTCAATCGTCGACGATCGAAGGCGGCACCGCGCTCAACATTCTGGCGCGCCATTGCATGTTCCAGTGGGAATTCCGGTATCTGCCGGGCACCAGCCGCGACGACATCGTCGAACGCTTCATCGCGCACACGAAAGAGAACGTGCTACCACGCCTGCGCCGCATCGCTCCCGAAGCTGATATCGTGACGTTGCCGCGCGCCCACGTCCCGGCGCTTGTCGCAACCGATGGCTGCCCGGCAGAGGCTTTGGCGAAACAACTGACTGGCCGAAACCACGCCGAAGCCGTTTCCTACGGAACCGAGGCGGGTCTATTCCAAGAAGCGGGAATACCGTCGGTCATCTGCGGACCCGGCAACATCCAACAAGCGCACAAGCCGAACGAGTTCATCGAACTTTCCCAGATCGATGCCTGCACCGCATTCATGCGGCGCCTGATGGATCACGTCTGCGCCGCTTGAATGTCCTGCGGCTGAAAGCGGTAGACTGTCGAACAGAACTCGCACGTCGCCCGGATCATTCCGTCCTGGTCGGCAAGCGCCTGAACTTCTTCTTCCGGATACTGCGACAGCACGGCGGCCACACGATCCGAACTGCAGCGGCAGCCGAACTGCAGCTCGTGCCGGTCGAACACGCGCACACCGTCCTCGTGGAAAAGCCGGAAGAGCAACCGCTCAGCCTCGACGAGCGGATCGACAAGTTCGTGCGCTTCCGTCGTTGCGAAGAGCGCCGATGCCCGCACCCAATCATCGGGGTTCTCGACGGCCGGTGCGTTGAGCCCGCCAAGCGCCGCCAAGTTCTGAATCATAATACCACCAGACCGCCAATGCGGCCGCGCGCCATCCGACCCCCGCGCGCTTAGTGTGGCTACACCGAGCTTGATGCGCGTTGGAATTTGCTCCGATCGCTCAAAGTAGCCCATAGCCCCTTCGGCAAGCCCGTTCCCGTCAAGCGGCACGATGCCCTGATACCGCTCCATGTCGGCGCCTTGATCGATCGTGATCGCAAGCGATCCTTCGCCGATCAACGCCTCGAAGGGCGGTGCCGCCCCAAGCGCCTCAACCGCGTCGCGGTCGAACATCGCGCACGCGCGCACCTGACCGGGCGTCATGTAGTCGGCCACGATCATCCGCAGCGGCCCGTTGCTGCGCGTTTGCAAGGTGAGCGTCCCGTCGAATTTCAGCGAGGCACCAAGCAGCGCCGCGAGGGCCAAAGCCTCGCCGACCACGCTGGACACAGCGTCCGGATAGGCATGTGCAGCAATCACGCGATCGGCCAAGTCGGTCAGATGCACGATCCGGCCGCGGACGTTCATGCCTTCGATCTGGAAGCTACGAACGAAGTCGCCCGTCACGACAACGCCCAGGCGAGCACCGCCTTTTGCGAATGCATGCGGTTTTCCGCTTCGTCGAACACGGCGGACTGAGGCCCGTCGAGGACCGCGTCGCTAACCTCTTCGCCGCGATGCGCCGGCAAGCAGTGCATGAAGATCGCCTTCTTGCCCGCAGCCGCCATCAACCGCTCGTCAACGCGATAGCGCGCAAGCACATTGTGCCGCGAGCGCATCCCGCCTTCACCAAGTTGATCGCTCTCCGACATCTGCACCCAGGTGTCGGTCACAACGGCGCTGGTGCCAGACACCGCCTCATACGGGTCGCGAACGATATGAACCTTGCCACTGTGCTCTTTGGCCCAAGCCATCAGGCGCGGCTCCGGATCGGCCTCCGGCGGGCAAGCAACGCGCAGCTCGAACCCAAACTTCACGGCCGCATGGATCCATGACGCACAAACGTTATTGCCCGCACCCGACCACGTCACGATCTTGTCCTTGATCGGCCCTTGATGCTCTTCGAACGTCATCACGTCGGCCATAAGCTGGCACGGATGTGTCTTGTCGGTCAGCCCGTTGATCACAGGCACCGACGCACTCGCCGCAAGCTCAAGCAGGCTCTGATGCCGCTTGGATCGCAACACGATCCCATCCACATAACGCGACAAAACCCGCGCCGTATCGCCGACCGTCTCGCCGTGACCGAACTGCATGTCGCGCCCGTCGAGGAACATGCAGTCCCCACCGAGCTGACGCATGCCGACATCGAACGATATGCGCGTGCGCGTCGACGGCTTCTCGAACACAAGCGCCAACATCCGGCCCTTAAGTGGTTGCGCATCGTCGGGCGCACCCTTCGGTCGCCCGTTGCGCTCATTCTTCATCCGCTTCGCGTCGTCGATCAAACGACGCAGCATCGCGCCATCAAAGGCGTCGAGATCCAAAAAATGCTTCAAGCTCATTTCGCTGCGTCCCTCGCCGGCACGTGCGAAAGGCTCTGACAGGCATCATGCAAAATGCCGATCGCTTCGCGCACATGCTCTTCGGTCGCGATCAGCGGCGGCAAGATGCGCACGACATTGTCACCGGCTCCGACGGTCAGCATCCCGCGCTCGCGCAACGCGTCGATAACCTGGTTGTTTGGAACCTTGCACTTCAAGCCCAGGAGCAAACCTTGCCCGCGCACGTCTTCGACGATGGACCCATTGCGGTCCACCACCATCGAGAGCTGTTGGCGCAAGTAGTTCGCGATCTTGTTCACGTGATCGAGGAACCCCGGCTCAAGCACGACGTCGAGCACGGCATTACCAACTGCCATCGCCAGCGGATTGCCGCCGAACGTCGATCCGTGCGAACCGGCCGTCATGCCGGCCGCAGCACGTTCCGTTGCCAAGCACGCACCCAGCGGGAAGCCGCCGCCGATACCCTTCGCGATCGCCATAATGTCCGGCGTGATGCCCGACCATTCGTGCGCGAACAACTTGCCGGTACGCCCGACACCCGTCTGCACTTCGTCGAGCAAGAGCAACAATTCATGCTCGTCGCAAAGGTCGCGCAGTGCCCGCAGGAACTCCGGCGGCACGGGGCGCACGCCGCCCTCGCCCTGCACGGGCTCGATCAGCAAACCCGCTGTATGCGGCCCTATGGCGGCCTTCAGAGCTTCGATGTCGCCGAATGGCACCTGATCGAAGCCGTCGACTTTCGGGCCGAAGCCATCGAGGTGCTTCTTCTGACCGCCGGCCGCGATGGTGGCCAGCGTGCGACCGTGAAACGCGCCTTCGAACGTGATGATCCGAAAGCGCTCAGGGCGCCCATGGTGCGAATGGAACTTGCGCGCCATCTTGATCGAACATTCGTTGGC
>JANLXP010000331.1:0-1918 GCA_031365165.1 Alphaproteobacteria bacterium | reverse complement strand
CCGGCGTGAGCGCGCCGAGGGCCGGGTCGTAGATCACGACACGAGGTACGAGGAACGGGTTCATAAAGCCGAGCTTCTGGCCGCGGCTCGCGTCCGAGCCGCCGCCCGCCGGCGTGACTTCTGCGCCGGACAGTGTAGTTGGGATTGCGATTTGGCGGATGGGCGTCGGCTTCATGTGGCGCTTGTTCGCGAGCGCCAGCAGTTGGTCCATTGTCTCGACGTTTTCGGCGAGTGCGAGTTGAACGACTTTTAGGCCGTCGATGACCGAACCGCCGCCGACGCCGACGAGGAGGTCGGCCTTCGCCTCGCGCGCGGTGCGCACGGCTTCGAGCACGCCGTCGAGTTTCGCGTGTTCGGCAATGCCGTCGTAGATCGCCGCGATCTTGCCGCCCAGCGATGTTGAGATGAGCGAGATCGCGCCCGTCTGCATGTGCAGTGTCTTCGACGTCGCTAGAAACACGCGCTTGGCGCCGAGGCGCTCGACCTCATCGCCCAAGACCTCACGGACGGACTTGCCGAAATGGACGCGCTCTTGCGGGAGCGCGTCGTAGGTGAACGTCTTGGTCAAATGGGATCCCAGCCGAAGACGGAGGTTGTTGCGCCGCTGTCGTACATCATCGGTTTCATGGCGGGGAAGGCGTGATTGACGATTGTCTCTGGCGTCCAGCCTTCGATCTTCGCCATGCCGCGCAATGGCCGCGACTGCGACATCAGGAAGACCTCGTTGCCGCGCGCGACGAAGATTTGGCCGGTCACGTCTTTCGATACGCAGAGTGCGATCGCAAGCTGCGCGACCTGATCGGCGCGCATGTAATTCTTCATGCGTTCGACACGCTTTGCCGACGCCTCGTCCTTTATCGGGATCGTGGCGATCATGCGTGACCAGGCGAACGGCGCGATGATGTTCGAGCGCACGTTCTTCTGCAGGCCTTCCATCGCAATGATGCGCGAGAGACCGGCGACGCCCATCTTCGCGGCCGCATAGTTTGCTTGGCCGATGTTGCCGATGATGCCGGAGGTCGACGTGAAGAGGACGTAGGCGCCGTCTTGTTGCTCGCGGAAGTGTTCGATCGTGGCGCGGCAGACGTTGTAGGCGCCGTTCAGATGAACGTCGATCACCAGGTCCCAGTCCTGATCTGTCATTTTGTGAAACATCGTGTCGCGCAAAATGCCGGCCGGGTTGATCACCGCATGCAGGCCGCCGAACGTATCTTTCGCCTGTTCGAACATGCGCTTCACGGCTGGACGGCTGGTCACGCTTTCGGAGTTCGCGATGGCTTCACCGCCCGCGGCTTTGATTTCGCGCACGACCGTTTCGGCGGGGCCAGCGGAACCTTCGTCGCCGCCAGTCGTGCCGCCGCCCAAGTCGTTCACCACGACCTTTGCGCCTTCGCGTGCCGCCAGAAGGGCGCATTCCTTGCCGATGCCGTTGCCGCCGCCGGTTACGAGCACGACCTTTCCGGTCAGGATTCCCATGATTTCCTCCATCACTTATCGTTGCGGCGCACGTTAACCGCAGGGCGCAAAGCGTTCCAGTCCCAGGCCTCAGACCCTATAAGCTTCGGCGGGCTCACCCTGCGAATCGCTCAAGTCTTAGGAAGACGCACACATGAACACGACACAGTTGCTGCACACGCTTGAGAAGCGGTTGGGTTTGGGGGCCGACGCGAGCTCGGAACGCAAGCGCAAGATCTTGAAACACGTCATCGACCGCACCGTGGTCAGCCGCGACCTCGAAGCGGAAGATGGGGCGAAGAAGGACACCTATGGCGAGCGGTTGGCCGACCGCGTGGCCGAGTTCGGGGGGTCATGGACTTTTATTATGCTGTTCTTGGCGTTCCTGGTTTCTTGGGCGTTTCTGAACACGATCATCCTGATCACGCACGCGCTTGACCCCTATCCCTTCATTTTCCTGAAC
>JANLXP010000315.1:0-8648 GCA_031365165.1 Alphaproteobacteria bacterium | reverse complement strand
GTTTGGGACCAGAGGGTCGCAAGTTCGAATCTTGCCGCCCCGACCAATTCTACCGAGAGTCCGGCGGCCCAACGCTCGGCGCAGGCAATAGAGTTTTGCACTCTCTCGTACGCCGATTGTCGCGATCGCGACGTCAAATTTCCTTGAAATTCTGGGGTTAGCCGCAATTGGCGGACGTGTGCGCGGAACCCTGCGGCGACGTGGGCGTTCTATCCCCTGCATCGCTCATGACGCACGTGAACGATCGGCCACAGCCTGTAGCGAGTATTGGGATGACGCGGGAGTCTGAGGAATCAAAGCCGGAAGACCTGAGCCATCCGCAGTTGAGGACGGGCAAAATGGCGCCGAAGCACTTGCGTCGGAAGGATCTGACACCGGAAGCGTTGAACGAGCTCCAGCATCGCCGGCGCGTAATCGGCGCGGGCTTGAAGCGAATGTTCGATGGCGTGACCACTGAGCCGATACCAGCCGACTTCTTGCAGCTCATCCAAAAGATTGGCCGTTTGGCGGAGGAGTGAGATCTCGTGATGGTAGGAGATTCAGATAAACCAAACGCTATGCCGTCGAAGTCGGGCGTCGAAACTACGTTTCGCGACAGCCTGATCGGCTTGATCCCGTTCCTGCGAGCTTTCGCGAGAACGTTATCTGGCAATCGCGACGAGGCCGACGATTTATGCCAGGAAGCGCTCGTCAAAGCGTGGCAGAGCCGCGCGAGCTTTCAGCCGGGCACGAACCTCAAAGCTTGGCTCTTCATGATCTTGCGAAACCATTTTTATTCGACCAGGCGGCGCGGGTGGCGGCAGCTTCCGTGGGACGAGAAATTGGCAGAGCAAGCGTGGACGACGCCGTCCGAGCAGCATGGTGAGCTTAGACTGCAAGACCTCGCGCGTGCGATGCATCACCTCACCGACGAACAGCGTGAAGCACTCATTCTTGTCGGCGCGGGTGGGTTTTCGTGCGAAGAGGCATCGCGGATCTGCGGATGTGCTGTAGGAACAATCAAAAGCCGCGTAGCGCGTGCGCGGCAAACATTGGTCCACGTTCTTGAGAGTTCGGATCGAACGGCTCTCGCACCTCGGGCCGACAGCGGCGAAGCCTTCAACGATATCCTGGGGCAACTCGACGAACTGACGTCACCCGCGCGCGGGCGCACACAGGACGCGTAGGACTCACCCCCGCCGCCTCAGGCCCCGCGAACTTTCTCGGTAGGGGCGACGCAGAGGTCAGCCATTTGTGCGGGTTGGGCGCCAACAGTCGCCAGCAAATGGGCCCCCAGGGAACTTTGGGACCGACACGCGCGTTTTATGACAGTCGGTTCAAATTATTGCGGACGAATGCTCATGATTGCTCGGCGGCTTTTGGGGGGAATGCTTCAGCGCGTGGTGCGCCACGGGCGGTTGCAGATCATCGATCACGATGGAGAAATTCTCGACATTGGCGATCCAAGCGCGGAAGCGATTGTGTTGAGGTTCAACGATTCCTGGGTCGCCTTCGATTTGCTTCGCGACCCGCAGCTCACGCTCGGCGAACTGTACACCGACGGCCGATTGACCATTGAAAATGCCGATATCGCCGGGTTGATGGACCTGCTCGCCCGAAACTTGGGCACAAGCGTTGGCGACCGCTATTCGAAGGCCATCGCTTGGCTCCGCAGTTGCTTCAGGCCGCGCAACTCGCTTCGCGCCGCGAAGCGTAACGTGGACAGCCACTATTCCTTAGATGGCGACCTCTACAATTTCTTTTTGGATTCCGACAAACAGTATTCTTGCGCGTTTTTTGAAACGCCGAATGACTCGCTTGAAACAGCACAAGCAAACAAGAAGCGTCGCATCGCTGCGAAACTTGCGCTGAAGCCGGGTCAGAAGGTTTTGGACATAGGCTCGGGTTGGGGCGGCTTGAGTTTGTACCTTGCAACAGGTACCGGCGCGGACGTTACCGGCGTCAGCTTATCGGCAGAACAAGTGAAGATCTCGAACGTGCGCGCCGAGATGGCGGGGATCGCCGATCGTGTGCGCTTTCAGCTGAGCGACTATCGCACAATTGAACAGAAGTTCGATCGCGTCCTGTCCGTCGGCATGTTCGAGCACGTCGGACAAAAGCACTACGATGAATTCTTTCGCACAGTCTCCGCGATGCTTGCCGACGATGGCGTCGCGATGATCCACTTCATCGGTCGCAGCGACGGACCGGGCGTCACGAATCCGTGGATCGCGCGATACATCTTTCCAGGTGGCTACGTCCCCGCGCTCAGTGAAGTTCTTCCCGCGATCGAGAGATCGGGCCTGCATTTGACGGACGTCGAAGTGCTGCGCCTCCACTATGCGCGGACACTGCTGGAGTGGCGCCGGCGCTTTGCGGCGAACAGACACCGCGCTGTTCGCGCCTTTGGCGACCGTTTTTGCCGTATGTGGGAGTTCTATCTCGCGGGTGCTGAGATGGCGTTCCGCTACCAAGGCCAGGTCGTCTTCCAACTGCAACTCACCAAGCGCGTCGACACCTTGCCACTGGCACGCGACTACATGTCGGAACGTCGCGAATGGAATGCTGCCGCGAATGCCCGGGTCGAAATGGTCACCGGAGCGATCGACGCAGTCGAAGAAAGCGTTTCACAAAACGGGTAGCGAACCATGCGGTACATCCTCCTTTGGCTAGTCGGCGTTCCAATACCGATTCTTCTGCTGATTTGGCTTTTGTTCCACCACTGAGCACCGCTGTGCGTCGGGAACTCCGTTTTGGCGCGATTGCGCCTCCGGAGGGAACCAACCGCACATCGCGGCATTACGTGACGGCTAAGTTCCGAAGGAGACGAGGGCGATGGCAATAGAAAGCATGAAGCGTTATTGGGCCGGCGACGGGATCATCCTGGGCGAGGTCCAATGGAGCGCGGTGTTCGCCGGTGCAATCGTGACCGTAATTGGTCAGTTGTTGCTGAACCTCCTAGGCGTTGGCGTGGGGGTCGGATTAGGCCCGGTGACGCCTGAAAACCAAGTCGAAGTCGCGTCCGTAGCGCTGTTCTGGTGGGGCGTTAGTGCACTCACTTCATCGTTTGCTGGGGGATGGACGGCTGGCTGGGTGGCTGGTGCAAGTCCACGCACCGACGAAGTCGAAGGTGCCCTTCAGGGGTTCTTGGGCTGGGCAGTTGCCACAATTTTTATTGGTGTTCTCGTACTCGGATTGGCCGGCGGCTCGGTCGTAGCGGCGCGCCTAGGCGGCCCCATGATGCTCGACCCGGCAGGAACAACCGAGACAGCACAAGCGGCGTCTCTAGGCGCGCTCGCCGCGTTCATCACGCTCCTAATCAGCGCGCTGGCCGCAATGGGAGCCGGTTGGTTCGGTGTCGATCATGCCGCCAAAATCGCGGGCGCGGCAACAACCGGCCAAGCGAATATTCGTCAGCAAGCCAGCGTTGCAGCGCCGTGAAACAACCTGAATCAAAAGGAAAACAACAACAATGACGCTTGGCACAATTCTATTGATCATTCTCGTCTTGATGCTGGTCGGTGCAGTTCCAGCGTGGCCGCACAGCCGCAACTGGGGTGCAGCGCCGAGCGGCGGTATCGGCTTGGTCCTCATCGTGGTGCTGATCCTGCTGCTACTCGGACGCATCTAGTCGGTGGACAGAGCCTTGCTGAATCACGCGGCGAGAACGGAAGGGTTTTCGGATGAGAGCGCTGAGCGTGAGCGCCGAGAACTCTTGAATCTAGGCTCGACACTCATCGCGTCGATACCTTCGGCTCGCGAGTCCTTCGCGGAGTGGATGGCAGCCGTGGAGGCGATTTCCGACGACGCTTGCACGTCGTTCTCCCCCGAAACGGCGCTCGCAACACTGACCTTGGAATTCCGAAAGCTATGGATGCGCTTCGCGCACGAACAGGCCGACGCCAACATAAAGTCGCCGTTGCGCAACGCGACACCAGTGACGCCGTCGGGGACGCCAATCGCGTTTGGCTATGAGCGAGACATACAGCCGACCGAGCTCGAGCAGCGTTGTCGAGAGGCGCTGCCGCCCGCCTCCGGCTGGGCGGCCGACCATATCTTGTTCTCGAGCGCCCAAAGCGCTCTCGTCGCGCTTCTGCACTGGGGCCGATCTGCTGGGTATTGGGACGATCGCGCACCGCGGCTGGTCTTTGCCGGAAACTACTTCGAGACGCGCCAGGTGCTCGATATCGTCCGCGGCCCGACCACATCGTGGAGACGTGAGAAGACGGCAGAGGCGATCGAGAAGTTTGCCGACGGTGGCTGTCGCACGATGCTGGTTGAACCAGTGTTCTACGACGAAGGTGTCAACGTGGTCGATCTGCAGGCGTTGCAACGCACGCACGGCAAAGCGTTTGGCGGTGCTGCCGGCCTGCTGATTATCGACACGACGTTGATCGGGCCGCTGTTTCCAATCAATGAGTTGCTGCAATCGATCGCTGGAGAGAACGCACCGACAGTCGCAGTATTTCGCTCGGGCCTCAAATTGGATCAAGCAGGCCTCGAACTCGCGAATGTCGGTATCGTGTCGCTTTATTGTCCGGCGGATTCCTCAGTCGCGGGCATTGGCGAGGAACTGCGCCGATTGCGAACGGCGATGGGGTCGGGACTCACATTCGATGAAATCTCCACACTAGAAGTGCCGTGGTTTCTCGACCCCGGCTACTTCGGTCGCTACGCCACGTCCGTATTTGAAAACAACCTCGAATTCGCGTTAGCCGTCCGAAAGACGAATAAGCTCTTCGATCAGGTACTGCACCCGCAGTTCGCGCGCCCCGACTGTCCTTGGGCGCATGCGCCCTACTGCGTCTTGCGTCTGCACGACGACGAGCCAGCGTTGTATCGATTTCTTGAGCGTGTGATCGAAATGGAAGCAGCGCGGCGCGCAATTCCATTCAACCTCGGCGGCAGCTTCGGATTCCGCGGTGACAGGTTTGAAGCGGTCGTCCCGGATGACGTTTCGAGCCCGCCATACTTGCGCATCGCTATGGGTGGTATGCGCGGGTCCGCGTCGAAACGGGCAACCGAACTCATGTGTGAACTTGCATCCTACGCCAGCCTTACCGACCTGGAACGCGCTTACACCTTCGCAGGTGCGGCACGCTCATTTGCTCCCCGCGCAGCAGCGAAGGGAACGAATTCGCGGTCGATGCGTTTACTTGCGATGGAGGTGAACCAATGAGCAAGATTTTTGTAGCTTGCGCCGCGATCGCGACGCTCGCATGTGGATGTGCAGGCGACGGCTACTACCGTGAACCAGGTCCGCCCGGATACGGCGGGCCATCGGCGCGCTATGACGGTTGCAGCGATAATGCGGCAGTCGGAACTATCCTGGGCGGCGTGGCCGGCGGCGTAATCGGAAACCAATTTGGCCACGGCAGTGGCAGGACAGCAGCAACGGTCGGCGGCGTCATTCTAGGCGGCATCGCCGGCAACGCAATCGCGCGCGATTCCTGTCGAAATGAGTCGTACGACGCGTACTATTACAATCGCACATACTCGGACGCATTCGACGGGCCGGACTACGGTCGCCGCTACGAATGGCGCAATCCGCACAACGGCAACTACGGCTATGTCACGCCGACGCGCCGCGCGGACGCGAGGCGCTATGGTTATGCGAGCGAGTGCCGTGAGTTCAGCCAAACGGTGTACGTGAACGGACGACAGTTTGAAGACGTCTCCATCGCGTGCCGCATGAACGATGGGTCATGGCGAATCGTCGATCGCTGATTGAACACTGCGTTGTTCAACCGTTTGCACCCGCGATGAGCAGTCGCGGGTGCAAACGTATTCAAACGCGGTGAGAAATTCCCAACCCTCGAAGCGGAAGTTGTGTAGTTTCGTTCCCATCTGCTTGCTCGAGCTTGCGCGCCAGCGCTTCGTATTCCGCTGCCAGGCGCAACAAGGCGTCTTGAGCTGCTATTTCGGTTGTCGCGTCGGCGCAAAGGCGCATCGCTTCTGCTCGGCGTCTATAAGTCATCACGCGCTTGTCTTGCGACATTGCTTTTCTCCGGCGAAGCTGCAGAAGCAAACTAGGCTTCTCCATCGGCCGCTTCCTGCGCGCGTTGCGCGGCTCGCTGGTTCATCGCGTGGTCGGACGCCAGCCGTTCATAATTTTCCGCGATCCGTAGCATGACGCATTTTGCGCGTTCGGTTGGCATCTGGGCCGCCCGAAGGCGCGCCCCAGCGGCGCGATGCCGATATTCTGCTAGATCAAAGCCCATGATCGCCTCCAATGAGTACCGCGTGTCTAACGACCTCGAGGATTGGCCGGTTCCATCTGATCGGCGAACTATTGCGTAGGGCGAGGGTGTGGAACTGATGGGTTCCCTCGCGCGTTTTAGTTTCCAGCCGTTACTGCATGAACGGATGGAGAGCGTCGATGTTTCCCCTTGGCAGCGTTTCGCGCAGCATGACCGCCGTGCCGTTCATCACCGTTCTAATAATTCTATTGAACGCAGGTGTCTTCTATCTCGAATTGACACAGGGCGAGCCGTTCGTATTGCGCTGGTCCGCGGTTGCAAACGAAATCACACACGGTCGCCATCTAGAGACGATCATAAGTTCTATGTTTCTCCACGCAGGCTGGACGCACATCATCGGCAACATGCTCTTCCTGTGGGCTTTCGCGCCGTTGATGGAAGATGCGATGGGCTCACCCCGTTTCACGATCTTCTATTTGTTGGGTGGCGTTGCGGCGATGGCCGCACAAATGTTCGCTGACCCGACGTCGACCATTCCCTCGCTCGGTGCCAGCGGCGCGGTTGCAGCTGTGATGGGTGCATTTCTCGTAACTTATCCACGCGACCAGATTCGCACGCTCATCCTAGCCCCGGTCTTCCGCGTTGTTTCCATTCCCGCGGTTGTTCTCATTGGCCTTTGGATCGTCACGCAGGTGATTAGCGTGTCTACCGAGTCGACTGGAGCCAGCATGGGCGGCGTAGCCTACTTCGCACATATCGGCGGCGCGGTGTTCGGCGCCGTGACCGGCAGACTGTTCGTCCGCCGAGTATAGATCGGGAACTTCTCGAGGTCGCACGCGTTGATCTTTGTATGGCTAGAGCATCTGACACGGTAAGAAGCGATCAAGACGAGCCCTTTTCGCTCGGTCGTCCGCTCATCGTTGGAACAATTGCAGGTGTGATCGCCTGCTACGGTTTCGTCAGCTCGCTCGGGTATAGCAACTACTCGAACAGCTTTTGGAGGGACACCCCGCGCGTAGCGACCGTCGGGCAGTCAGCGTCGTCCGCGAACCAGCCTGGTCCTGGCGAAGCCCAAGCACCCGCCCCAGAGCAACCCACCGATCAGTATGCGCCGCCGACGCAGGATCAGCAGCAGGTTCCGCAAAACCAAGATCCGATGCAAAATCCGCCTAACGATCAAAACGACGGCCTAACCGCCCCTTAAGAACGAACGCGCGCAAAGCCCGCTCGCAGTGCCGAAGCCAGGGCCAGCGACACGTGGGCTGCATCCGACTTGCTGTGACGCGGATCACACAAGTTTAGCCCCAAGGCTGATCTGAGGAACGACGTCCCTTCAATTGACGAACCACTCGTGAATCATGTTCGTATGCAATCGAGATCCGTGGAACGCGAGAGCATGCGAAAAGACATCAGTTTTCAGAGTGCGGGCTTGGTTTGCCGCGGCTGGTTTTATCCAGGAGAAGGCAAAGGCCCGCGCCCGACGGTCGTAATGTCTCACGGCATTACGGCTGTAAAGGAACAGTACCTTGCCTCTTATGCCGAACGATTCTGTGCTGAGGGCTTCTCGGTCCTGGTGTTCGACTACCGCTACTTGGGTGCCAGCGACGGCGAACCCCGCGGTCGCGTTGTGCCCCATCTACAGCATGAGGATATCCGCGCTGCCCTCACCTACGTGAGCCGCCTTCCGGAGGTCGATGCCGAACGCATCGCGCTTTGGGGCACGTCGTTTTCCGGCGCCCATGCCATTTTTGTGGGCGCTCTCGACCATCGTGTAAAAGCGATCGTCGTCCAAGTCCCGGCGCTGAACGTGCCGCATTCCTTGATCGCGCTGATCTCGCGGCCCGCATTCGACGGGCTGATGGTAACGCTTGTCGCGGATCAGGCAGCGAGGAGTGCAGGCGGTCGTGGCGATTCCATACCGGTCGTGGCCCCTCTCGGCCAACCCGCGTTCCTTGTGCCGCCGGACGCCTATGAATGGTTCACGAATTCGGCGAAGGTTGCGCCGAATTGGCTGAACACCATTTCCTTCGAATCGATCGCCCGCGCCGCGGAGTACGTTCCGGACGCATTCATCGAACTGGTCGCCCCGCGACCGTTGCTCATGCAGGTGGCAACGAAGGATAGCCTCATCCCCATCAATATGGCGCGCCAAGCGTTCCGCCGGGCAGGCGAGCCCAAAACGCTGGAGGTTTACGAGTGCGGTCATTTTGACCCCTATGCGAACGAACCCTGGCACAGCCAATTCCTGGCCGGTCAGGTCCGTTGGCTGAAAGAGCACCTGTGACGCCTTGATTTGGGCCGGCCTGAAGCGCTAAGGCCTTTCTATGCTCGCACGTATCTACAGACCCGCCCGCAACGCCATGCAGTCGGGACAAGCCAACACCAAGGAATGGGTCCTCGAATTCGAACCCGAGGAAGCCCGCCGCATCGACCCGCTCATGGGCTGGACAGGATCCGGCGACATGAAGG
>JANLXP010000124.1:0-1083 GCA_031365165.1 Alphaproteobacteria bacterium | reverse complement strand
GAAGCCTCTGTCGCCGACGGGCGGCGTGGTCGGTTTGCGCGGGTCGCTCGCGCCGGATGGTGCCATCGTGAAGGTGGCGGGGTTGCAGCATTTGCAGCATCGCGGTCCCGCACGCTGTTTCGATTGCGAGGAAGATGCGTTCGCCGCGGTGCAGGAGCGGCGCATCAAACGCGGCGATGTCATCATCGTGCGCTACGAAGGACCGAAGGGTGGTCCCGGCATGCGCGAGATGCTGTCCACGACGGCCGCTATCTACGGGCAAGGCGAGAGCGAGCACTACGCGCTGATTACGGATGGACGGTTCTCCGGCGCGACGCGTGGCTTGTGCATCGGGCACGTGGGGCCTGAAGCGGCCGAGGGCGGACCGATCGGGCTGATCAAGGACGGCGACATTATCGTGATCGACGCGTCGAAGGGGACGCTCGACGTGGAACTCTCCGCCGAAGAACTCGCGCGAAGGAAGGCCGCGTGGAAGCCGCGTAAGACGATTTACACCTCAGGCGTCTTGTCCAAGTACGCCGCAAGCGTGGGTCCTGCGCACGCCGGCGCCGTCACACACTCAGGCGGGCAGGGCGAGGGGCATGTGTACGCGGATATTTAGCGAGCGGTTTGCCAGCTAGCGCAAGATCAGGCGCATCAGTGCTGACTTGGACAGCCGTTTCCTCGGCATTCGAAGGATTTCGCCTTGAAGGGCATCCTCATTGCCGCGCGCGAAGGGCCGAAGGTCATAGGTTATCGGAAAGACCTCGCCGACCGGCAAGCTTAACGCCCTTGCAAGCGCATTGGGGTTCCATCGCTTGTAGTCAAAGTCGTGGTAGCGCGCGAGATGGAACCAGGTTCGACCGATCCTGACCGATACGCCGATCAGGTGTTCGTTAGCGTTTGCATCTCGTACATCGACGTTGCCAATCATCGCCCAAATTTGTCGACCGTTAGAGAGGCGAACGCGTGATCCGACAAGTTTGCCACTCAAGTCAGGGACGGGGATTTTGCGGATGGGTTTCATCCATGTTTCGTCGCGGGTACGCGTTTCGGGCACGTAGGTCCACACTGGGTAACGCCTGAAATCGGCGATGGACAGAT
>JANLXP010000123.1:0-3503 GCA_031365165.1 Alphaproteobacteria bacterium | reverse complement strand
GAAGCCTCTGTCGCCGACGGGCGGCGTGGTCGGTTTGCGCGGGTCGCTCGCGCCGGATGGTGCCATCGTGAAGGTGGCGGGGTTGCAGCATTTGCAGCATCGCGGTCCCGCACGCTGTTTCGATTGCGAGGAAGATGCGTTTGCCGCGGTGCAGGAACGGCGTATCAAACGCGGCGATGTCATCGTCGTGCGTTACGAAGGGCCGAAGGGTGGTCCCGGCATGCGCGAGATGCTGTCCACGACTGCTGCGATCTACGGCCAGGGCGAGAGCGAGCACTACGCGCTGATCACGGACGGCCGGTTCTCCGGCGCGACGCGCGGCTTGTGCATCGGGCACGTGGGGCCTGAAGCGGCTGAAGGCGGGCCGATCGGCTTGATCAACGACGGCGACATCATCGTCATCGACGCTGAGAAGGGCACGATCGACGTTGAGCTCTCCGCCGACGAACTCGCGCGCCGGAAGGCCACGTGGAAGCCGCGCAAGACGATTTACACATCGGGTGTCTTGTCCAAATACGCGACGGGCGTGGGCCCTGCGCGCGCCGGTGCGGTCACGCATGCGGGTGGGCAGGGTGAGGGGCATGTCTACGCTGATATCTAGCGGTTAGGCCTCAGCCAATGATCACCTTCTCCTCGCCCCACCAGAGGGGGGAGCGGGGGAGGTCGATGAATTTGCGTTCGTCTTCGAGGCGGTCGCGGCCGGCTTCGGCGGCGCCTGGGTTGCTTAGGTGTTTGGCCAGGACTTCGAAGCTGTCCCACCAGAGTTCGGCCACGCCATCGTATTGCTCGGGGCCGCCGCGCGAGGCGCGGGTGTCGGCGCTGAGCGCCGGGTCAGAGCTGTGCAGTTGGACATAGCGGCGGATGCCGAGCACGGCTTGGTGTTTGCGCACGAGCGGCGCGTGGTTCACCAACCAATAGTCTTGGAACGCTTCTCGCGTGAGGTGGGGGAGGCGGACGAGGCAGAACGTGAGCTTGATCATGTCTTGCCCTTGGCGTGACGCGGGAATTTGTCGGCGGTGTCGAACCACGACACGTGGCTTTGGTACCAGATGTGGAACGTCGGCGGCACTTGTGCGGGGTCGTCGAGGGTTGCGGTGTTGACGCCGAGGCTTGCGGTCGCGTCGTCTTCGCGGAACAGCAGATACGTTCCGCAGTCGCTGCAGAACTCGCGCGTCGCGCGGGTGGAGGCGCGGTAGCCTTTCGGTTTGCCCTTCGTGTAGGCGAGCGCGTCCGGCGCGATCGCAAACCAGGCGACGACGGGTGCGCCGCTTTGGCGTTGGCATGTTCGGCAGTGGCAATAGGCGCTGTCTTCGATCTCTCCGTCGAGGCGATAGCGGACTGCGCCGCAAAGGCAACCTCCGTCGAGCTTCGTCATACCGCGAGCTCGCACCAGATGGGCACGTGATCGGACGGCTTCTCCCAGGCGCGCGTGTGCTTGTCGATCGCGCAGGTTTGCAAGCGGTCGGCGGCTTGCGGTGAGAGCAGCAGGTGGTCGATGCGCAGGCCGTTGTTCTTCTGCCAGGCGCCCGCTTGGTAGTCCCAGAACGTGTATTGGTTCGGGGCCGTGTTGCAGGCACGGAAGGCGTCGGTGAGGCCGAGGTTGATCAGCTGGCGCAGTTTGCGGCGCGTCTCGAGCTTGAACAGCGCGTCGTTGATCCAGGCTTTCGGGTCGTAGACGTCGTCGACCGTCGGGATGATATTGTAGTCGCCGCCAAGCACGAGCAGCTCTTCATTTTGCAAAAGCTTTTCCGCGTGCGCGATCAGGCGGTCATGCCATTTGAGTTTGTAGGGATATTTCTCGGTGTCGACAGGATTGCCGTTTGGCGCGTAGATCGAGGCGACGCGTACGGCGCCCGCTTTCGTTGCAATCACACCTTCAACGTAACGCGCTTGTTCGTCGCTCGAGTCGCCCGGAAGCCCCATGCGGACGTCCTCGATCTTGTGCTTCGAGAGCAGGGCGACGCCATTGTAGCTCTTCTGCCCCAGAATTGCGCAGTGATAGCCCATCGCTTCGAACTCGAGCGCCGGGAACGCGTTCGTCTCGCATTTGATTTCTTGCAGACACGCGACATCGGGCGCGGCTTGCTTGAACCACGAGAGCACGGTCTCGACGCGGGCCTTGATGGAATTGACGTTGAAGGTTGCGATTTTCATGGGCGGAAGGTTAGCGCAGGCGATAGACTCTGCGCCAGATCAGCAATGCGAGATCCAAGACGATGTCGACAGAAAATGAAGCACCGCCGCGGCCGCCGATTTCAGCGGAGAGCGTGGCGTGGCAGGACTTTAGCGAGGGAACGCGGTTCAAGCTGCGCTACCGGCATCTAACGTCGGCGGCGATCGGCGAGGACTACCACGTCGGGTTCGCGATCGAGGAATTGGAACCCGGCAAACAGACGGTGCCCGCGCACTATCACATGCTGGAAGAGGAGCACATCTATGTGCTCGACGGTCGGCTGACGCTGAGACTTGGCGCGAAGACCTACGAGATGGGGCCGGGCGACTACGCCTGCTTTCCGGCGGGGCAACGGGCCGGGCATTGTCTGATCAACAACAGCACGACGACTGGGCGTTACATCATCGTTGGCGAGAGAAATAAGAACGAGGTCGTCGTCTATACGGACTCGAACAAAGTGCTCGTCCGCTCGCTCGGCCGGCGCGAGATCTACGACCGTGCGGCCAAGCGCGACTATTGGGACGGCGAGACGACAACTTGAGTGGATTGGCTGGGGTACTAGGATTCGAACCTAGGGATGGCGGAATCAAAATCCGCTGCCTTACCGCTTGGCTATACCCCAATCCGAGGAATCGCTGGGGCGCCGGGACGCCCGGGCCTTGCGAGGCGCGGGACCATAAGGGGCGGTTTCCGCGAAGGCAATATACCTAACCCGGGGCGCATCCCCGCGGAAAACGACGGAGCGCACACAAATATTCGGCAGGCGAGGGAATAACCGCCCCGCCGCACGCGTTGTCGCCTGCTTTGGGCGAATTGTGGGTCGCCCTCAAAGGCGGTGGTAGATGGGTTACGGCAAGGTTCGGCGGCGTCCGTCCGCCACGCAGCGGCGTGCAGGTCAGCTTAGCGACACGTTGCTTTTGTTTGCCAAGACGCGCGAACGGTTGGCGCGGTTAACAGACGATCTGCGCATAGCGCTGTCGTTGGTGGTGCTGGACGGGCTGTCCTACGACGAGGCGGCGTCGCGGCTCAATATCTCGATGACGGCCCTCCTGACGCGCCTGGCGCAGGCCCGCGAAGCCGTGGCTAAAATGGTAGCGGACGAGAACCAGCCTAAGGCCGTCGCGGCCGAGTAGCGCGGGGCTGTTTCTTCCGAGCGCTTTTTGTGGTGTCTGTCGCGCGTTATGACGACCCACCTATTTTCAGTCGCACCCATGATGGATTGGACGGACCGGCATTGCCGGTTCTTCCATCGCATCCTCACGCGCCGGGCGACGCTTTACACCGAAATGGTGACCACGGCGGCTTTGATCCACGGGCCACGGGAGCGGCT
>JANLXP010000313.1:0-24184 GCA_031365165.1 Alphaproteobacteria bacterium | reverse complement strand
CTGGCACGCCGCGCACAGCTCGAGTTGCGAAGGCTGTCCGCCGGAGCCTTGGCGTAGGTGGACTGTCTGGGGCAAAGTGCCAAACAGCACCTCAGCTCAACATCGGTCGATGCCGTGACCTATGTGTATCTTCTCAGAAGCCTTGCTTCCCCGAAGCAGTACTATTGCGGTTGGACCGCTGATCTGAAGACGCGCTTCGCCGACCACAACCAAGGTCGTTCGGTTCACACCGCAAAATACCGTCCCTGGGAACTTGTGATGTACGTCGCGTTTGCAGACAAGGCTCGCGCGCTGGAATTTGAACGGTACCTCAAGTCAGGCTCCGGTCGCTCGTTCGCCGCAAAGCACTTCAGATAGCACCGCCGGGGTGGTTTCTAACGACCTCTCTCACGTCGTGGATTTCCCGCCGCTCAACGCGCTTGGCGAAGGGCTTGGTTGAGTTCCTGCGGTTGCAGCGTCTCGCCGCGGCGGACTTTGTAGACCAGCGCATTCTCAAGCACGCGCATGACGTAGTTGCGCGTCTCGTCGAACGGGATTGCTTCGATCCAGTCGATGACGTCGACTTTCGCATCGCGCGGATCGCCGTGCGTCGTCGTCCAACCCAGCACGCGCGCTTTGCCTGCATTGTAACCGGCAATCGCCAGAACCCACGAACCGCCCAGGCCGTCGAACAGGTCCTTCACGTGATAGCAGCCGATCGCGAGATTGGTTTCAGGCTTGAATAGGCTCTCGGCACCGGCGTAGGCGACGCCGTAACGCTTCGCCACGTCTTGCGCCGTAGCAGGCAAAATCTGCAGCAAGCCGCGTGCGTTCGCGCCGCTGACGGCAGACGGATCGAATTCGCTTTCCTGCCGGACCAGCGCGAGGACCAGTGCTGGTGGAACGCCGGCCGATGTGCACGCAGCAGGCAGATCGGCTAAAGGATAGAGCAACTCTTGCAGCGGCACGCCCAGCGTCTGTGCCTTCTTGGCGCTGCGCACCGCGCCATAAGTTACGCCGATCCGTGCGAGGCGCGCACTCAGCGTCGAAGCGCAAGCTGCCGACTGGCAACCATCAATAGCGGCATTGGCAAAAGCGTTGGCCCGCCGGTTGTCGCCGACGAGGATGAGCACAGCCGCGGCCTGAACCAATTCCTCGATGTCGTCGTTGGTGGCGGCGCTTGACGGTTTGGCTGCCGCGCCTGACGCGCGGCCTGGCTCTTTCTGCATCTCGAGCGCGAGCCGCCCATAGAACGTAGTCGGTTCCGCCGCAGCGATCGCGAGCGATTGCAGAGCCTTGGCGTCATCGTCGCGCGCCTTCAGCGCCAACGCTTTCCAGTAGGTGGCGCGGGCACGCGTGATGGGCGACTTTGCCGCCGCCTCAAGATTTTGAAAATGGACGAGCGCTTTCTTTGGCTCATCCAGATTGCGCAAAGCGATCCAGCCGGCGAGAAACTCAGCATCCAAATAGGCCGCGATATTGATGTCAGCGGAGAGATGCGTCCGTGAGGCAAGCTTGTAGGCAGCATCAGCGTCCTTGGCATCGAGCGCGTTACGCGCCTGCAGGTTGCTTTCCGCCCACCAGATTTGCGAATACAGCGGCGGCAGCGCGCCGGTTTCGTCGGCCTCCAGCAGCCGCGACCAAGACTCGTTCGCCTTACCGGCCTTCCGCAGTTGCACCGCCTGGTCAAACATGAGGCTGGCGCGCCACGCAGGCGACGGCACGTCGTCCAAGATGTCGTCGAGGTCAATCGCTTTACCGGATTGGAGGTCGGCTCTCGCTCCAACCACGCCCTGCACCTTCGGCGACCACAGCGGCAATAGTTCGCGGGCGCCTGAGAAATTCCGGTTCCACAAGAGAGCGTCGGCGCGCGCGAGATGATCGGCGTCGGGCAGCGGCGTCTGTGTGGTGGTCGCCCAATCCTGATAATCGGCGAGGCTCAACGTAAGCGCCAACCAACAGCGCCGGATGCCCGAAAGCGCGTCTGGCTTTTGTTCATGCGCGAACTGAAATTTCGCTGACGCAAGACAGCCGGCACTGGTGCGCGGCGGGTGGGCCTTGAACCAAGCACTGCCCTTCGTCTCGACCAGTGTATTGGCAAGCAGGCTTTCCTCGCCGCGCTGCACGATCTGCCAGCGCCCCGGCCAGTTCGCGTGCGCGTTCAAAAAGGCATCGATCTCGTCGAACGTCACGCCCGAGGTCGACGACGACACGTAGCGCCATTGCACCAGGTCGCGCACGACGGTCGGCTGCTTGTCGGCGAGCGCTTTCGCGCCAGCCCAGTCCTTCGCATCCTGGGCGGTGAAGGCCTTGGTGAGCGCCTCAAGTTCCTTGGCGCCGGGCGTTGTTTCGGCGGCCGAAGCAGTGACCGGAAACAGCCAGACGCCGACGGCAAACGCCAGCGCGGCAACGCGCAGGTTCAGCCCGTGTTTGTTCAAAAAAGTCGTTTTCATCGTGCCGGAAGTAGACCAGCCCAAGTCCGATAAGCCAAGTCGGACGAACCGCCTACTGCTGCACTGGCTGCTCGGCCACGCACAGGGAACCCTGGCCAAAAGGCGCCGACGCATCGCAGTTGCTGATGATGCAATACTCGATCGGCACGCTGCTCTCGTTGCGCACAAACACGCGATAGCTCGCCTGTCCGCCATCCGCGTCGGAGAAACGGTTCGGGATCTCGCAATAGGTTTCGAACCGGCCATCGCGGAACCGCACGGCGTTTTGGGCGCAGGTGCTGTCGTTGCGGAACGGGCTCACATAGCGCGTGACCGTGACGGTCACGTCTTGCCAGCTCGTCTCCGGGCGCGTGCTCGAAAGATCGCCCGACGTTTGCCCGCCCGACGTGTCGTACCCGAACTGCGGGAGCGCGCGCACCATCACGTAACCGGGACCGCGAACGGCCGGCGTCGTGCTGGTTGTCGCAGCACCGGAATATCCGGGCGGCGAGTAACCGCCCGTCGACGCATTCGGATCGACCACCGCTTGATCGTAGTACGCGACCAAGAACTCGTCTTCGGCGCCGGCATCGAGTTGCTTGGCCCGCACGCCATACCCGCCAAACTGCTTGTCGCACTCGGCGCGCAACGTCGGCCTCGACACCGTGCACTCCGTACATTCGGAGGGGCGCGGGAAAAGGAACCAGATCACAAAGACCGCAACCAGAATTGCGACCAGAACGACGAGAAGATATTCGACCAACCGCGCGAGACTCATGCGCCCCCCAACAACACGTTCACCGCGGCTTCGCGGGTTTGGCAGGTGCCGATTCGCGCGGCGCCACGTCGTATGTCCTGGGTTCGTCCGGCACCGCTGGCACGGCTTGTTGCGCTTGCGGCGGCGATTGCGGCCAGCGCACTTTCGGCTTCTCGAAAAAGACCTCGATCATCACGACGACCGCAACCGCTATAAGCGCCACGATGCCAAGCGTCGCCCACGTCTTCGAGTCCGACCGCTTGAAGCCGTCGTTCATCGAAACGGGCGTCGTAAACAATTTGTGCTCGTGCTGCGCCATGGATGCTCATCGTTCGTGCGGTGCCCCTTAGTCGTCGCACCGCGTGCCACTCATACGGAACCCGCCAAAGTCACGATCGGATCGCGAGGTGCACTCGCCGCCGTAACAAACGCACTGTCCGTTGTCGCACTGTATATCATTGAACGACGCCGACCCCACCGCACCGCGGGCCAGGTCAATGCCCGTGCGCCGGCTATGCGTGATCCGGTTTTCCCGCAAATCGACCGAGGCGCCAGGCCCCACGACGATGCCGCGGCCCGGATAGGCAATGGTGACACCCTTTGCCGCACCCCGCGTACCCGGCGCGAACACGATCCCGTCGCCATACCCCGAGATCACACCGCCCTCGATGCTGAACGATGTGCCAGGCAGGCTCGGCAACGACGGAAGGTCGTCGCCGGGCTCCGGTCCGCCAACGACGATACCGGCTTGGCCTGGCCCGATCTGATGGATCTCGGCCGCCTCGCCGCGTTGAACCTGAACGCGATTGAAGACGACGGGATAGCGACCGGTCATACCGACGCGCACGCCGACAAGACCGCCTTTGATCAGCGTGTTCTGAACATTCGCACCGTCGACCGAAAGCTGGATCACCGATTCGGCTTTCGCCCCGCTGGCGAAGCCGCCGCCCGTCAGCGACACCGTCAGCCCGCGCACCGCATTGATCGCCGTGCCGCGCGCGCGGATCGTCGAATCGGTTGCCGAGAACGTGCCCCCGTTCAGCCGAACGGCATCGCCCGAACCGCGCGATGCAAGGTTCACTTCGTTGAAATCGAGTCTCCCGTTCTGAACGATGACGCACCCGTCGATATCGACGCCGCGGAACGACACGAGCGACGTACCGTATCCGGGCGCCACCGTCGCGCATCCGCCGGCACGCAACTCGGCGCGACCACCGTACTGATAGTCGTCGGACTCGATGACAACGCCCTGGTCGATCACGAGGCCCGAGATATCGCACGATGCGCCGGGCCGCACGCTAATGCGCCCACCCTCGCCGATGTGTTCGAGCGCTTCACCGATCGAAGAATAGGAATAAGGCGCAGGCTCACCACAGCTTACGCGCACCGGGCGGCCGGGCTCTGGCGGATAGTCGCCGCCGCCCTCACCCGGATACGGATAGCCGGGACCACCGGGACGAGGCCGGTGACGATGCGTCTTCTTCTTGCAGCAGAGTTCGATATTCGGAAACGCGTATGGGTCCGACTGCGCTTCGGCCTGCGCACCGCTATAGGCCGCAGCAGTATCGCTCGACGCCGCCCAAAAAAGCCCGGCTGCCGCCGCAAGTGCGACGGTCGAAAGACACGCCGCCAGCTTCGTTCCAATACTGTGCCGCATAATCTTCATCCTGTCCCCAGCAACTCGGCGACACGCGCCGTCACTGTGTTTCCTCGGTTTGCTGCTGCGCACGCTCGCGAGCGCGTTGGCAACGGCGTGTCTTGCATTCGTCGCTCTTCGCGGGCGCTGTCTCGAGTAGCCGCAGGAATTCCGCTTTCACAGGCGTAAACCCTGCCGACGCCGACCCTTGCCGGTAGCGAACCGCGCGGTCTTCGGACTTGTCGATACCGTCCGCACCTTGCGTGTAGAGCTCTGACAAGGCGTACATCGCCTCCCCGTCGCCCTGCTCGGCCGCAGCCAACAACCACTTCTCGGCGCGCACGAAGTCGGTCACGACGCCGATGCCCTTCACGTACATGACGCCAAGGCAGCGCTGCGCCCGTGCGTAACCACGCACCGCACCGATCTGGATCAGACGCGTCAGCTGTACCGGGGTGAGATTGCCGGTCTGCGGATCGCCCAAGAAGTCTTGGTACTTCGCGATCGCGCGCGTTAGATCGTCGCCGCGATAGAAGCCCAAGAACTGCAGCATATCGCGCCGGATCTGCTGCGGGATGAGCTTCTCGCCTAACGCCAAAGCTTGCGCGCGGCGCGAATTGACCATGCATTCGTCGCTGTGCACGAGGCCCGAAGGCGTCTCGCCGCGAAGCCGCGTCTCGGCTGCATAAAACTCGAACGGCGCGAGCCAGCGCAACGCCTTCGCCTTTGCCAGAACGTCGGAATTTTGCGGCTTCTGATCGCTGCCGGTGGCGTAGTCGCCGTTATAACCCTTCAGCGCTTCGACATAGGTCTTCGCGATCGGATGGCCCGCCCGGTCGGCGAGTTGGTAAAACACCATCGCTTCGATCGCGCTGGGTCCAAACACGTTGCCGGAGCTGTCCGTCGTCGTTCGCGAGCCGCAAGAGCTGCCCGTCAACCAGCCCATCCAGTCGCTGCTGCTGCAGAGCTTGTTGCCCCAAAAATTGCCGCCATACGTGCTGCTCGGCCCGCCGGGATAGCCAGGGCCTGTCGTGCCTCCCGTACCGGTCGGATAGGAAGGCTGCACTTGCACAGGCCGCGCCGGCGCCATCACGGGGCCGCGCCCGCCAACCGGCCGGCGCCAATAGACGTCGGTGATTTGAAGCGGTGCGGTGGAGTAACCGCCGTGACGTTCGGCAACCTTCGGATCGTGCAACTGACCCAACAGGATGAAGCCTTCGCCGCCGCGGCATGATTCGATGTAGGTGATTCGATTGCGCACATCGATCCGCTCGTCCTGCAGCAGATCGCGGTAGATCTCGCGCGAAGACGCATCGGCTGCGGCCAACCGGGACACGACCGCGTCGGCCGCTTGGTCGACATGCACGTGATCGAAGATCGCCGAGTTGCGCGTCGCAAGGAAGTACCAGACGAACGCCTCGACCGGATCGTAGTAGCCTTTGTCGTCTTGGCGCTTCGCCGAATAGATGTCGCCGAGTTTGATCTGCGCGAAGAAATCGTTCTCTTGCCACGCAGCGCGGCGGCACAAACGAATCGCTTCGTCCTTGCGGCCGTACTGATACGACCGCTCGCACTCTGCGACGTCGGCCTGCGCCGGCGTGAAAATGGAAATCGAACAAACCGTCATCGCAGCGATCAGCGAGCGCCGTGCGAATTTCGAAATGCGGCTCACCGCTTCAGTGGAACGCTGCTGCTCTGACGCGCGTTTCGTATGCATGTGTCGCCTCAAACTGATGCCCGCGATACAAACCCAGGTAGTTTTCGCTGGCAGCGATCTGAACCGGGGGGACGATCGATCGCGTGTGCGCATTCAGCGCTGGACGTCGAACGAGTGTCAATATCGCGGAACGCGAAAAGCGTGATAAAATCCATGTGTTAGGCGAAGTTTCGCACAGTTCACTCGAACTGAATCAACTCATGCGAGCGCACGTGCAAATGGCATTTCAGCATCCCGCTCGGCACCCCGGTTGCACGCCATTGCAATTTATAGTCGTAGGATTTTGAGCTTAACTAGGAAATGCCTTTGCACGTGGAGAACGATTCCCCGTGACGGGGAATCCCGGAGGAAACGATGACACTGCAAGTCGAAGTGTTCTGGTCTTTTCGCTCGCCTTATTCGTACTTGGCGACACCCAGAATGGTTGCACTGGAAAAAGAGTGGGACCTGAAATTTTTGGTGCGACCTGTTTACCCGATCGCCGTCCGGCTCGACGGTTGGTTCAAAAATGCGAACCCGATGTGGGTGCCTTATCTCGTGCGCGATGTGATGCGCGAAGCTGAGCGCCACGCGACGCCGTTCGCTTGGCCGCGTCCCGATCCGATTCTCATGGATATGGCGACGGGCGAAGTCGCAAAACAGCAACCATACATTCATCGCCTCACGCGCCTTGGCGCAGTTGCCGCCGAACGCGGCAAGGGCCTTCCCTTCATCTATGAAGTGTCGTCGACGCTTTACGGCGGGCGCACAGATAACTGGCACGAAGGCAATCACTTGCGCGGCGCTGCGGCGCGCGCGGGACTGGATCTCACGGAGCTAGATGCCGCGATCGAGCGCGATGTCGACCGCTACGAAGCGATTATCAAGGAAAACGAAGCCGCGCATCGCAAGGCTGGCCACTGGGGCGTTCCGACCTTTGCCTTCAACGGCGAGCCGTTCTTCGGCCAGGATCGAATCGACGCCCTGCTCTGGCGCTTGGAAAACAATGGACTGAAGCGCCGACCCTGAGCTCAGGCCCAAAGTCCTTTGTCGATCAGCACGCGCTTCAACAACGCGGGCCGGTCAGTCATGAGGCCGTGTACACCCAGGTCGATGAGGCGGCGCATCTCCGCCTCATCGTCGATCGTCCACACGTGCACCTGAAGCCCGCACCGCTCCGCCGCCTGCACGAAGCGCCGCGTCACGATCGTGATCCCATTGCCCTTCACTGGCACTTGCGCACAGCCTTCAGCCCACCGCCGCAACGGCACGCCGGCCGAGGCAGACTTCAGCTTCAACACACCGCCAGGTCCAAGCGACGTACAAACCCGCCCGCCAAACGCATCTTGCACTTGTTTGATCCGCTTGCCCGAAAACGAGCCGATGCAAACGCGATCCTCCGCGCCCATCCGTTTGATCAAAGTGATCAATGGCTGAACCGCGGCGTCATGCTTAGGATCGATGTTGATCCGCGTCTCGGGAAAACGCGCGAACAGCTCTTCCATCAAAGGGACCGGCACGCGACCACCGATTCGCGCTTTGGCCACCTCGGCCCACGTCAGATCTTCGATCTTGCCCCGGGCGTCGCTGACCCGATCAAGCTTGTCGTCGTGGAACGAGACCAAAACTCCGTCCCGCGTCGCGTAAGCATCCGTCTCCAAATACCGGTAGCCGAGCCCCACTGCGTATTCGAACGCTGTCATCGTGTTCTCGGGCGCCTCCAGAGCGCCGCCGCGATGGGCGAATGCCAGAAGGCCGGGATGCTCCAGATAAGCGAACTTTGCAGGACGGGTCATCGATGGTCGCGCAGTCTCGGTTCACCCACCCTGGCACGCTCAACCCCGTTTCTCTAGTGTGCCGCCGCCACCGACCTTTGAGGGGACCATGCTGAACCACGCCTCCCGCCGCGCCTTTCTGAAACTCACGACAGCAACCGCCGCGTTGGTATTGACCGGATGCGTCGACGATATCGTCCAGGCCGATGTGGACCCCGCCGCACCTGCTACGAATGAAGATGCAAAGCTGCTCGCGTTCTTCTCAAAGAGCTTCACGCGCGAACTCGACGAATCGCCCGAATTCATGACCTCGCTGGGCATGAAGAAGCGGTACGGCGAATGGAACGACTACTCCGATGAATTCGCGGTCTATCAGCACAAGAACACGTCCGCCGACCTCGACACGATGAAGAACGATATCGACCGCGCGGCGTTGAGCCCGTCGATGCGCGTGTCCTACGACATCTTCCGCTTCCGCAACGAGCTTCGCGTCGCGAACCACCCGTTCCGTTTCCACAACTATGCGATCTCGCATTTCGGCGGCCCGCATCAGGAGATCCCGAATCTACTGATCAACCGCCACACCATCGCCGACGTTGCAGATGCCGAGGCCTACATCGCCCGCATCGCCGCGACCGACAAGGTCATGGACCAAACGATTGCCTTCATGCGCGCCCAGAAAGAAAAGGGCGTCACGCTGCCCCGCTTCTCGTACGCACTCATTCTCGACGACGCGCGCAAAGCCGTTCAAGGCGCGCCGTTCGGCGGCACGGGCGACAACGAAATCTTCGCCGACTTCAAGAAAAAGGTCGCAAACCTAAACGGCAAGGAAAAGCTGATCGCCGGCGCCGAGCTTGCGCTGACCAAAAAGTTGAAGCCGGCCTACGAACGGTTCATTGCAGCAACCGAAGAAATCGGCCGCTCGGTGAAGAGCGATCACGGTGTCGGAACGTTGCCCGACGGCGCCGCCTTCTACGACCAAGCGATCATGGCGCACACGACCTTGAAGATGTCGGCAAACGACATCCACGAATTGGGCCTCTCCGAGGTCGCGCGCCTCGCGGCCGATATGGCGGTCGTGAAAAGGCGCATCGGCTTCAAGGGACCGTTGAAATCCTTCTACGCCGATCTGCGCACGAACCCGCGCTACCTCTACCCCAACACCGAACAAGGCCGCAGCGACTACCTCGCCCGCGCCCGTGAGTTGGAAGCACAAGCAAACGCCGCCCTGCCCAAAGCCTTCGGAACGCTGCCCAAGGCAACGATCGCAGTAAAGCGCATGGAGCCGTTCCTTGAGAGCGGCCAGACGATCGCCTTCTACAATCAAGGCACGCCCGACGGCTCGCGCCCCGGCTACGTCGCTTACAACCTCGCCTCGATGGCGGCGTTGCCGAAATGGCAAATGGCGGCGTTGGCGTTTCATGAAGGCATCCCCGGCCACCACCTGCAGATCTCGATCGCGCAGGAAACGACGGCCATCCCCGAGTTCCGCAAATACGCGTTCTTCACCGCTTACGTGGAAGGTTGGGCGCTCTACACCGAACTCCTCGCAAAAGAGATGGGCCTCTACGTCGACGATCTCGACGAAGTGGGACGCATCACGATGGAGCTCTGGCGCGCTTGCCGCTTGGTGGTCGACACCGGCATCCACGCGAAGGGGTGGGATCGCAAACGCTCCGTCGACTACTTCCTCGCGAACACCGCGCTCACCCGCGACAACATCGTTCGCGAAATCGACCGCTACTTCGTCTGGCCGGGCCAAGCCTGCGCCTACCAGATCGGCAAGAACAAGATTTTGGAGCTGCGCGAGCGCGCGAAGACGGCATTAGGTCCGCGCTTCGACATCCACAAATACCACGACACCGTGCTCGAAAACGGTGGTGTGCCGCTTCCCGTGCTCGAGACGATCGTCACCGATTGGGTTCGCGCCAGCGCTTAGCGCAGACAAAGCGCCGCCATTAACCGTCATCGCCCGCATTAAGGTTGCGAGACGAGCGCGATGGTGCGCGCACGTCCGTCTGCTAGGATGCGCGTGCGCTCAAATAGATATTCTGGGGTCACGTTCATGTCGCGTACCATCGCGCTTGCGGTTCTGATTGGCATTCTGAGTTCGACGGCGATCGCCGCGCCGCAACGTCAGCTGGTCGCGCCGAATCTGAATCCGGCGCTGCGCACCGTTCCTTCCGTTCCGCACACCTATGACGCCGGTGACGCGAGCGCCACCTGCGAGCAGCAGCTCGCATCGCGCATCGACTCCGGGACCGTGATCGCAGGGCCAAGCGGTCGCGTCGCGCATATCACCGGCATGGCAGACAGCGGCGTCGGTGTAGCCGAACTCGCAATTACCTCGATCTCGGCCGACGGGACGAGCGCGACGGCCGACTTCCTCGTCTGCTCTTCGCCGACCTGGGTCAGCACGACGCCCATCGCTGCCGCGATGCCGTTGAAGGACCAAGCACTTCAATCGATTGCAATCCGCACGCAGTCGAACTCGATCGTCCTCAAAACCCGCTAAACGAAAAAAGCCGCCCCGAACGGAGCGGCTTCTTCCTTAGGCTTCACGGTGGCGCTTAGCGCACACCGATCGTGCGCAGCGCGTCAGGCTGGAACCGCGCTTCGCTCAACTCGTTAGCTTCGAAGTTGAAAGGCTTCTCCTCGCCGACGAGCGAACCGGCAAGATACCGCCCGCTGCTCTGGACGTCGTAGACGAGTTCGGCGATCGAGAAGCACAGTGGTACTTGGTAGAAGTTGACAGTGTGCAGCTCTTGCACGCGCCACAGGCCGCCGCGGCCATCATAGAGCTCGGCCCCTGTCATCGCACGTGTGTCCTCATCCAAGTGAATGACACGGCGCGCATACAGGTGACGTTGACCCGCCTTGAGCTTCGCTTCGATCGTCCACACGCGGTGCGGCTCATACCGCGTCAACTCCGGATTGATGTTCCCCGGCTTGATGAGGTCACTGTATTTGGAATTGAGCATCTTGTACGAGTTGTAGGGGACGATCTTGACGCTCTTTCCCACGACGGACCACGTGTAACGGTCGAGCGCCCCGTTGAAGCCCGTAAACGAGTCCGCTGTGGACATCCCGTCTGTGTTGAAGCCCGGATTGTCGTAGGCAATGTCCGGCGCAACACGAACGCGGCGTGAACCGGGATTGTACGACCAAGCCTTGCGCGGTCGAATCGTGCCGTTGAGCGTCTCTTGTACCAAGATCACGTTGCCCGCCAACCGCGGCGGTGCGACCGTGTTCTGCAGATACATGAGCAGCATGTTGTTGAGATCTTCCGCCTTCTTCTTCGATGGATCTGTCCAGTTGATGATGGCCTCATCCTGGTAACGAATGATGTTGAACGACCCGTTCCCTTGCACCGGAGCCGTCGCGTACGCGCGATAGAGCTTGTGCGGCAGGAAGCGAAGGCGATGGTTCCAAATCATCTCCCGGGCGTCGTTCGTGATCGGGAACGGTGTTCCCATGATGCCGCCGGTCACACCCTCGCCGTCGGGCGTCAGCCCCGCGACCAAAGCGTTGTTCTTCGTTGCCGCCTGCACGAACTGCGGAGCCGTGCAGCTGCGGCGCGATTCATAGACGTTCATCTTGAACGTCGGCAGACGCTTCAGCAGCGCTTTGCTGCCCTCCGTCAGCTTGCCCTCGTACTGCGCCATGTTCGCGGCAGTGATCGTGTATTTCGGTTTGTCGCCCGGATAGGGATCTGGCGGATGCTGCGTCTTCGGATCGAATTTGACGCCGGCCGGAGGTGCCGTGATGCCGCCTGTGTAGGCCGGCACGTCTCCACTGCCCGCGGTCTCAGCCCCGTTCCACGTTAAATCTTTCCCCAGCCGATCCGCTTGCGCAGCCGGAACCTTGGCTTGAGCAAGAGGCACGAAGGCGAGCGTGAACGCCGAGGCAAGCAGCATGCGTCTGTAAGTCATGGGCATCATTCCTCCACCAAATGTCGCTGTTTCAGTCTTCTTCGCACCAACATGCGGCTTCAAATCAATGATGCCGAAGAAGGTGCGCATTAAGGAGAATTTACGAGGCCGACCCTAGCCGAGATCAGGGGGCGCCGACAAATCGCCTCAGGGTTGCCGGACCCAACGCTTATTTGAACGAGATGTTGTAGTTTTCTTAGGGGGGTGCGCTTAGATGGAACTGCGATGCTGCTCAAACGACGCGATTTCTTGCTGGCAACGGGCCTGACGCTAGTCTTTGGCCCGGCCGCGAACGCGCGCATTCTGACCGACGAAGCCTTCATCTTTCCCGCGCACTCCGCACCGCGCCGCCTATCGCTGAAGAACATTCATACCGGCGAAACGTTCGACGGCCCGTTCAGGGACCAGATCGGACCGATCCCCTCGGCGATGGTCGACCTCGCGCTGTTCCTGCGCGATCACCGAGAAAACGTGTCCGGCCCGGTCTACGTCGAAACGCTCGACTTCCTGGCCGACGTAATCGAGAACGCCGGTCAGAAGCACGCGACCGTTCTCTCCGGCTACCGGACGAAGAAAACGAACGACATGCTGGCAACGCGCATCTTCGGCGTCGCGGAAAAAAGCAAACACCTCGAAGGCCGCGCGATCGACATCACGCTCGATTCCAACCTCTCACCGGCCGCAAAAATCGCCCGCAAGATGGCGCGCGGCGGCGTCGGCTGGTACCCGGACAACCACTTCATCCATTTGGACTCAGGTCCCATCCGCAACTGGACGATCGACAACACGTTCAGAATGGCGGGCAGAGGCACCAAGGGCGGCCGCGTCTACGACATCTTCCAGCCGGCACGCATCGCCGAAAGCGGCCGCGCCATCAAACGCCCTCTCTCAGTAAGAGAGCGCCTTCAACTCCAGCGCGCTGTCGCACGCCGCCAGGCCACGAGCCGGTAATCACTTTTCGCGCGTCGCATCCGGGCGGGACCGCCAAAGGATAAATTGCGCCATTTTCAGATATTGACCGTTCAGTCATTTTTGACTATATAGTCAATTATGACGCTGACCCAACCCCGTACGCTTCGCAAACGTGACCGCACCCGCGGCGAGCTCGTCGCCGCAGCCGAACGCTTGGTCGCCGCGCATGGCATGGATGCGATCTCAATCGACGACATCACGGAAGAAGCCGACGTCGCGAAGGGCACGTTCTACACCCACTTCGAAGGCAAAGACGATTTGGCCGCGGCGATCGGGCGCCACATTCGCCTTGAGCTTGAAGAAAAGATCACGTCGCTGAACGACGAGCTCACCGACGCCGCGCTCCGCATGGCGAACGGCCTCTCCTCGATGTTCGCGTTCGCCATCGTGCAGCCTGTGCGTGCCCGCGCCTTACTTCGCATGCTGCCCGGCGCCGTCGATCCGGACACGCCCATCAACGCTGGCATCCGTGGCGATATCGTTCTTGGGCAAAAGTCGAAGCGCTTTGCCGTTGCCTCGGTCAATGCCGCAGTCGTAGCGACGCTCGGCATCGCAATGTCGGCCGGTATGCGCCTCTCCGACACAAAGCACCGCGTGGCCGAGCCGTTCGCCTTCGCCGCAGACACCTTGGCGATGGCACTCATCGCTCTCGGCACGAAACACGCTGAGGCCGCACGCCTCGCAAAAACCGCCATGGACGCTCGTAAGAAGGAATCCAAACCATGATCAAAGTCGACGACATCGCGTTCGTACGCTTTTCGGCACCCGACCTCGACAAGATGGAAGCGTTCTTGAACGATTTCGGCCTCGCCCGCGCGCACCGCGACGCGACGACGCTCTACATGCGCGGGCAAGGCGCCGACCCCTATCTGCACGTGACGCACCAAGGCGAGCCAGGGTTCGCCGGCGTCGCATTCCGCGCCCGCTCCGCCGATGACCTGGCCGCGCTCGCGAAATCGCAAGACACGAACGTCGAAACGCTCGACGGCCCCGGCGGCGGCAAAGTCGTGCGGCTCAAAGATCCGGACGGTTTCAACGTTGAAGTCGTGGCAGCACGCGACGCGCTGTCGCCGGCCGCTTTCCCGCCCGCACCGCCGGTGAACGATGCGCGCGCGCAACCACGCAAGAACGCGCCGAAGCTCGTCGCCCAGGGGGCCTCGCACATCAAGCGCCTGGGTCACTGCGTGCTGAACGTCTCGAACTTCCGCGTCAGCGAGGCTTGGTACAAGGAACGCTTCGGCTTCATCACCTCCGACGAGATCAAGCTGTCGCCGGAGTTTGCGCTGGGCGCTTTCATGCGTTGCGACCGCGGCGACCAACCGGCCGACCATCACACGCTCTTCACGCTCGGCACCGGAACGCCGAAGTTCAACCACGCGGCGTTCGAAGTCGTCGATATGGACGACTTGATGAGCGGCCACGACCTGCTGAAGGAAAAAGGCCACGAAGCCCAATGGGGCGTCGGCCGCCACATCCTGGGCAGTCAAGTCTTCGACTACTGGAAGGATCCGTGGGGACATGTGCTGGAACACTGGACCGACGGCGACCTGATGACCGCAAGCTGGGGCAGCCGCGAAGCGACGGCGCAGGATCTGATGGGCGTGCAATGGGGCATGAAGATGCCCGCGAACATGGGCTGAGGAGAAAGATCATGAAACTCGTCACATTCACCGACACCGCAGGCACGCGCATTGGCATCGCCGTCGACGGCGGCATCGTCGACCTGAAGAAGGCGGACGCAGATCTACCGCGCGACATGATCGGCCTCATGACGCAATGGCCATCCGTCCGCGGCGCCGTCGAACGCGCGGCAACCCACAAAGCCGATGTCGCGCAAAGCACCGTCAAACTCGAAGCGCCGATCCCACGCCCGGGAAAAATTCTGGCCATCGGCCTCAACTATGCCGACCACATCGCCGAAAGCGGCCAGAAGACGCCGGAAGAGCAAGTCTGGTTCGCCAAGATGCCGACCGCCGCCAATGCGCCGTTCGCCGATGTGCAATTGCAGAAGGCCGCGCACATGCTCGACTACGAAGCCGAACTCGTCGTCGTCATCGGCAAGAAGTGCAAGCACGTGCCGAAAGACAAAGTGCACGAGGTCATCTTCGGTTACGCCGTCGGCAACGACGTCACCGCCCGCGACTGGCAATTCAAGACGCCGCAGTGGATTCTGGGCAAGAGCTTCGACACCCACGCCCCATTCGGCCCGTGGATCGTAACATCCGACGAAATCGGCGACCCGCACACGCTCGGCATCCGCGCCTTCGTAAACGGCGAGAAACGCCAAGACTCGAACACGAAGAACCTCGTCTTCAACATCTTCGATCAAATCGCGCACGTCAGCCAAGCGATGACGCTCGAGCCCGGCGACATCATCTTCACCGGCACCCCCGGCGGTGTTGGCGTCGCAATGAAGCCGCCAAGGTTTCTCAAGGCCGGCGACGTCACCCGCATCGAAATCGACAAGATCGGGGCCATCGAAGCGACGGTGGTTGCCGAACCATGATCGAAACGGACGTCCTGATCGCAGGTTGCGGCCCCGTCGGCGAAACGCTTGCCTGCCTGCTCGGCAAGGCAGGCGTGAAGGCGCTCGTTGTCGAACGCGATCACGAGGTCTATCGCTTCCCCCGCGCTGCGCATTTCGATCACGAAATCATGCGCATCTGGCAAAAGCTCGGCATCGCCGAAGCGGTCCTACCCTGGACGCGGCATATGTATGAATACGAATTCCGCAACGCCGCCAGCGACGTTCTGCTCCGCTTCGACCAACGCGGCGTCGAAGCGCCGTCCGGCTGGGCGCCGAGCTATATGTTCCATCAGCCGGCACTCGAAGAAGCACTGCGCAAACGCGTGGAAGACTTCCCCTGCGTCGAAGTCCGCCTCGGCACGTCGCTGAAATCGATCGACAGTAATGCCGCCGATGGCGTCACAGCGACGATCTCCGCCGACGGCAAAGACGAACAAGTTCGCGCCAAATTCCTCATCGGCTGCGACGGCGGCGGCAGCTTCACCCGCCGCCAGATCGATGGCGAACTCTTCGACTACGGCTTCGACGAACCCTGGCTCGTGATCGACACGGTCGCGAAAGACGAAGAGGGTTTGCCGCCGTTCGGCATCCAATCCTGTGACCCAAAGCGCCCGACGACCGTGATGCCGATGTCGCCGCTCCGCCGCCGTTGGGAGTTCATGCTGAAACCGGACGAGACCCCGGAAGCAATGCTCGACGACGCCAAAATCGCCGAACTGCTGCAACCGTGGACCAAACCCGGCCAAGTCGAACTCGTGCGCAAAGCCGTTTACCGCTTCCACGGCCTCGTCGCGAAAACCTGGCGCAACAAATCCGTTCTGCTCGCAGGTGACGCGGCGCACCAAATGCCGCCGTTCATGGGCCAAGGCATGTGCTCCGGCATCCGCGACGCGGACAATCTCGCGTGGAAGCTCATCGCCGTTCTACGCGGCGATGCCAACGCCAACTTGCTCGACACCTATCAGCAAGAACGCGAACCCCACGTGCGCAACACGATCGAAAGCGCCATCGGCATGGGCCGCGTCGTCTGCGTCCAAGACCCGCAAGCCGCCGCGATGCGCGACCAAGGCATGACCGCCGCCCGCGCCGCGCAAACCGCCCCCACACCGCTACCGGGACTGCCCGGCTTAGCAGCAGGCTTTCTTCACCAAAGCAAGCGAGCCGGCGAAATCCTGCCGCAGACATCGCAGGCCAAATTGGCGAACGGCCAACGCGGCAAGCTCGACGACCTTCTGACCGAAGGTTTCGTGCTGCTCACAAAACAGGCAGCAACCGACCTGCCCACAAACGTCAAACAATTCATCCTCGGCAGCGACATCACCGACGAAACCGGCCGCCTCGACAAGTGGCTCGACGAGGCTGGAGCAACCGCCGCCCTCGTCCGTCCCGATCGCTACGTGTTCGGCACGGGAAGCGCGAACGACTTGGCGAACGCACTAACGGCTGCACTCCGCGCCTAAACTCTATGTGCGCTGCACAATCGTGGCATCGAAAGTTTCGCGCCGCGATGCCCCGTTGAACGAAACGCATTGCGGGTGATCGAAGCCCGCAATAGACCGTCGCGCAACCAACTCTTTGCCTTGAACCCGCGCCGTCATTGACGCCCCCGGCCAGCGCGCCTATCCACTGCCGCGCAACGAACGGCCTCAAGCGAAAGTCCTTCATGTCCGCCGCACCCGTCCTTCCGAACAAACCGCAGCTCAAGCTCCACATCCCTGAGCCGAAACACCGGCCCGGCGACACACCTGACTTCAGTCACATCAAGGTGGGCAAGGCGGGCGAGATGCGCCGTCCCGACATCAACGTCGTCGCGAAAGAAACGCAGGACATCGCCTATGGGCTGATCCGCGTTCTCTGTGAGGACAACCTGCCCCGTGGGCCTTGGGATCCGCACGTTGACGTCGAGACGTTGAAGCGTGGCCTGAAGAACATGCTGACGGTGCGCGCCTACGACGCCCGCATGTTCGCAGCCCAGCGCCAAGGCAAGACGTCGTTCTATATGAAGTGCACCGGCGAAGAGGCGATCGCGGTCGCACAAGCCGCGGCGCTCGACCCGGAAGACATGTGCTTCCCCACCTACCGCCAGCAGGGCCTCTTGATCTCACGCGGCTATCCGCTGCTCGACATGATGTGCCAGGTCTATTCGAACGAGCGCGACCCGCTGAAGGGCCGCCAGCTGCCGATCATGTATTCGTCGAAGAAGCACGGCTTCTTCTCGATCGCAGGCAACCTCGCCATGCACTACAGCCAAGCCGTCGGCTGGGCGATGGCCTCGGCCTACCGCGGCGACGACCGCATCTGCTCAGCCTGGATCGGGGACGGCTCAACCGCCGAAGGCGACTTCCACACCGCACTCACCTTCGCCGCCGTCTATAAGGCGCCGGTGATCCTGAACGTCGTCAACAATCAGTGGGCGATCTCAAGCTACCAAGGCATCGCGGGCGGTGACGAGGCGACGTTCGCAGCGCGCGGCGTCGGCTATGGCATCCCGGCGCTCCGTGTCGATGGCAACGACTTCCTCGCCGTCTACGCCGTGACGAAGTGGGCGGCCGACCGCGCACGCTCGAACCTCGGCCCCACGATGATCGAACACTTCACCTACCGCGTCGAAGGACACTCGACCTCCGACGATCCCAGCCGCTATCGCCCTGCCGACGAAGCGAAGGCTTGGCCGTTCGGCGATCCGGTGGAGCGCTTGAAGAAGCACCTGATCGCGCTCGGCAAGTGGACGGAGAAAGAGCACACGGACCTCGACGCTACGATCATCGAAGAAGTCCGCGCCACGCAAAAGGAAGCCGAAACCTACGGCACGCTGGGCTCCGGCAAAATGGCGAGCGTCAAAACGATGTTCGAGGACGTCTACAAAGACATGCCCTGGCACATCCGCCTCCAACGCCAAGAGATGGGGGTCTAAACGCCATGGCGACGATGAATATGATCCAGGCGCTGAACTCCGCGATGGACGTCATGCTGACGAAGAACCCCGACGTTCTGATCTTCGGTGAGGACGTCGGCTATTTCGGCGGCGTCTTCCGCGCGACGGACGGCCTGCAAAAGAAACACGGCGTGCAGCGCTGCTTCGACTCGCCGATCGGCGAAAGCGGCATCGTCGCAACCGCCATCGGGATGGCGGCCTACGGCCTCAAACCCGTGATCGAAATCCAGTTCGCGGATTACATCTATCCGGCCTACGACCAGATCGTCTCGGCGGCGGCACGCCTGCGCTACCGCTCGGCAGGCGACTTCACGGCGCCGATCACGCTGCGCTCGCCTTACGGCGGCGGCATCTTCGGCGGCCAAACGCATAGCCAGAGCCCCGAAGCGCTGTTCACGCACGTCTGCGGCATCAAGACGGTGATCCCGTCGAACCCGTATGACGCGAAGGGCCTGCTCATCAGCGCGATCGAAGACGAAGATCCCGTCATGTTCTTCGAGCCGAAGCGCATCTACAACGGCCCCTTCGACGGCCACCACGACAGACCCGTTCAACCGTGGTCGAAACACGCGGCCAGCGACGTGCCGGCCGGCTACTACACCGTGCCGCTCGGCAAGGCGGCCATCGCGCGCGAAGGTAACGATCTGACCGTTCTCGCCTACGGCACCATGGTGCACGTGGCACTCGCGGCAGCCACCGACACCGGCATTGACGCCGAAGTGCTCGACCTGCGCACGCTAGTTCCGCTCGACATCGAAACGATCAAAGCGTCGGTCGAAAAGACTGGCCGCTGCGTGATCGTGCATGAAGCAACGCGCACCAGCGGCTACGGCGCCGAGCTGACCGCGCTCGTGCAGGAACACTGTTTCTATCACCTCGAAGCACCGATCGAACGCGTCGCCGGCTGGGACACGCCCTACCCGCACGCGTTCGAGTGGCAGTACTTCCCCGGCCCCGGCCGCGTCTCAGCCGCGATGCGCCGCGCGATGGAGGGCTGATCCCATGGGCCGTTTTGTATTCAAACTCCCCGACGTTGGCGAAGGCACCGCCGAAGCCGAAATCGTCGCCTGGCACGTCGCCGTCGGTGACACGATTAAAGAAGACCAACATCTCGTCGACATCATGACCGACAAGGCGACCGTCGAAATGACGTCGCCGATCTCCGGCAAGATCGTCGAACTGCGCGGCGAACCGGGCTCGATGGCGCCCGTCGGCGCTCCGCTCGTCGTCTTCGAAGTCGACGGCGCAGGCAACGACGTCGAAGCGAAAACGAACGGCGCCGCCGCGGCACCGAAGGTGGCGAAGGCAGCACCTCCGCCGCCACCGAAGCTCGACACACCGAAATCCGCACCAAAGCCTGAGCCCGTCGCGGCGAAAGCTGCCCCCGTCGCGCCAACGCCTGCCGCGCCGCGCAAGTTCGGCGAAAAGCCGCTCGCCTCGCCCGCCGTCCGCCAGCGCGCGCGAGAGCTCGGCGTCCACCTGCAATTCATACACGGCTCCGGCCCCGCAGGCCGCATCAGCCACGCCGACCTCGACGGCTACATCGCCAAAGGCGCCCCAACTACCGGAAGGCCTTCGGCGGCGCTTGAACGGCGCGAAGGCGTGGACGAAATCAAGATCATCGGCCTGCGCCGCAAGATCGCGGAGAAGATGCAGGAAACGAAGCGTCGCATCCCGCACTTCGCCTACGTCGAAGAAGTCGACATGACGGAGCTCGAAGCGCTGCGCGTGCAAATGAACGCCGCGAAGCGTCCCGATCAGCCGAAGTTGACGCTACTCCCCTTCATGATGCGCGCGCTGATCCGCGTGCTGCCGGACTACCCGCAAATCAACGCCCGCTTCGACGACGAAGCCGGCGTCGTTCACCGCTACAAGCCCGTGCACATCGGCATCGCGACGCAAACGCCGAACGGCCTGATCGTGCCCGTCGTCCATCACGCCGAAGCGATGGATCTCTGGCAGGCCGCCGCCGAAGTCGCCCGCGTCTCGACCGCCGCGCGCGACAACAAAGCGACGAAGGACGAACTCACCGGCTCCACGATCACGATCACGAGCTTAGGCCCGATCGGCGGCGTGGTGACGACGCCCGTCATCAACCACCCTGAGGTCGCGATCATCGGCCCGAACGCCATCATCGAACGCCCGGTCGTCCACAACGGACACATCGCGGTCCGCAAGATGATGAACCTCTCCTCCTCCTTCGACCATCGCGTGGTCGACGGCTATGACGCCGCGATGTTCATCCAGCGCGTCAAAGCCCTGCTCGAACACCCCGCGATGATGTTCATGGAACCATGACCGAAAACCTGAAGCCCAAACTCCTCGTCGTCGGCGGCGGCCCCGGCGGCTACGTCGCCGCCATCCGCGCCGGCCAGCTCGGTATCGACACTGTCCTCGTCGAAGGCGACCGCCTCGGCGGCACGTGCCTCATCCGCGGCTGCATCCCCTCGAAGGCGATCATCCACGCGGCAGGCGAATTCGAATCCATGCGCCACGCGAGCGCCAAAGGCTTGCACGGCATCAAGCTCAGCGCCGCGCCGAAACTCGACCTCGCCGAAACCGTGAAGTGGAAAGAAGGCATCGTCACCCGCCTCAACACCGGCGTCACGGGCTTGCTCAAACGCTCGAAGGTCAAAGTCGTGAGCGGCTGGGCGAAATTCTCCGACGCCAAAACCTGTACAGTCGACAGCGCCACCGGGCCCGTCACGATCGCTGCCGAACACGTGCTGCTCGCGACAGGCTCGCTCCCCGTGCAAATCCCGACGATCCCGTTCGGCGGCGCGGTCGTTTCCTCAACCGAAGCCTTGATGCTCGACCAACTGCCCGAAAAACTCGTCGTGGTCGGCGCAGGCTATATCGGCCTCGAACTCGGCATCGCTTTCGCGAAGCTGGGCAGCCAAGTCACCATCGTCGAAGCGGAAAAGAACATTCTCCCGCTCTACGACACTGATCTCACCACGCCGGTGAAGCGCTGGCTCGACAAGAACAACGTCACGATCCATCTCGGCGCGAAAGCGAAAGCCGTCGAAACCGGAAAGAAGGGCACGTCCCTCATCGTCGAGACGGCAGATGGCAAAACGCTCGAACTTCCCGCCGACAAGATCCTGGTCACCGTCGGCCGTAAGCCGAACACGCAAGGTTGGGGCTTGGAGAACATGGGCGTCGACATGGCGGGCCGCTTCGTCAAAGTCGACGATCAGTGCCGCACATCGATGAAGAACGTCTGGGCCGTCGGCGACCTCGTCGGCGAACCGATGCTCGAACACAAAGCCGCAACCCAAGGCGAAATGGTCGCCGAAATCATCGCAGGCCACAAACGCAAGTTCGCACCAGCAGCCATCGCCGCCGTCTGCTTCACCGAACCTGAGATCGTGAGCGCAGGCCTCTCCCCCGCCGACGCCGCGAAGGCAGGCATCGAAACCGTCGTCGGCCAATTCCCCTTCGCCGCGAACGGCCGCGCGCTCTCGATGGACGCAGCCGACAACGGCGGCTTCGTCCGTGTCGTGGCAAGCAAAGGCGACCACCGCGTCCTGGGCATCCAAGCGGTTGGCGCGCACGTCAGCGAACTCTCCGCCGAATTCGCAACCGTGATGGAAATGGGCGCCGTCCTAGAAGACATCGCAGGCACGATCCACGTCCACCCGACCTTGAGCGAAGCCTTCCACGAAGCAGCCCTCAAAGCCCTCGGCCACGCGATCCACATCTAATCTTCACGTACGGCGCCGCAGCTATCGCCTAATATGCACTAGTGCTGTCAGAGCATGCCTTCCTTGCGAGTCAACCTCAAACGTAGATCGTGCAGGCTCACGGTATTGCCCTCAGCGGTCCTTGTTTGAAAGAAGGGCCATCCTCGGTCGGATGCATTCGTGATATGCCTGCCCGCAGCTGATATGCTTGAAAATCTCTTGCCGTCGGGAAAAACAATATGCCCGGCGCCGTCTATGGTTGCCGTGTATTTCCGGTTGAGATGCGTTTGGGTTCGTTCGGTGTTGCTCGTAGAGAAGCCCCTTTTAGGAACTGGGCGACTTGTTCTTCCGATGGCGCGGCACCACACAATTCTTCAACGGTCTCCGACATCAATGAAAGCAACGCCGAATCTGGTCCGGAGTGGATCATGGCCCACGCTTTCGGAAGCGCCAGCTCCGTTGCTAATGTCGCGCGCTTCTTCTCAAGGAGCGACGTGGCGTCCCTGTGAGATTCACCGCTTAACACACATTCCTTAGAGAGCAACCGATGAAACCAGCCATCTAGCGCGATTGGGTCGTCTTTGGCCAAATCAGCTTTGAAAAACTGCCTGTCCGACCACGCGCTGTCTGTGAGGGGAAGATAGAACCTCCACTCGATTCCGTTGGTAAGGACACCCAGCTTCGCGCCTCCGCCAAAGGCATAGTTCAACAGCTGTTCCTCGTGACCGCTTAGGTTTTCGATGGGCTTCTTTACTTCCACAAAAACCTTATTCTTGTCCGGGGCAAGGCAGTAGTCGAGAAAGCCGTTCTGAATCGGGTATTGAGAGTAGATATCCTGTCGGCCGAGAGACGACCAGCCCAGCGCCTTAAAGACCTCCATCACCACCGAATGGCAAATCTGAGTCTCGCCATATGTCCGAACATCTGGATCAGTGCGGACGAACTCTGCGATGTCTTTCATGCTCATTCTGAGCGCCCCGCCTTTTGACAAATTGATATCAGCGCGACCGATCCGTTACCACCTCGTTCAGCGGCAGGTGATGTGCGTCCACTTCCAGCAGTCCGCAGTCAGGCACTTAAGGATAACAACTGATGCCCCTGAAACTCGACAACCCATCGACCATCAGCCCGCCGCTCGGGCTCTACAGCCACACCGTTGAAGTGCCGGTGGGCGCGCGGCTCTTGTTCGTCTCGGGTCAGGTCGGCGTTCGCCCTGACGGAACCACGCCCGAGACGCTGGAAGAACAGGCCGATCAAGTCTACGCGAACATCGTCGCCGCGCTCGCGGCGAAGAACGCGCCGCCGTCGGCGATCATCAAGCTGACCACGTTCATGGTCGACGACGATCCAACGGGCGTCATCCGCAAGGCGCGGCGCAAGCATCTGGGCGATCATCGTCCCGCATCGACAGCGGTCTACGTCACGCGCCTCGTCGATCGCGCGTGGAAGGTCGAAATCGAAGCGGTCGCGATGATCCCCGACGGTGCTTAGTAAGTAACCGTCACTGTGATCGTGTCCGTATAGCTTCCGGGCCTCACGTATTGACCGGTTGTGATCTGGCCAAAACCGGTCCCCGCGGCCGAGTTGCCGCCGCCCCCGTAGGATCGGGTTAGCGTACCGCCCGTCCCGTCGCCCCAAATCGTGGTGAAAGCCGCTTGGTTGAAAATGTTGTAGTTGAGCTTGTTTGCGGCCAACGACATCTGACGCGGATTATACGTTGGAGCACCGCCCTTCGAAAGGCTGGCCACGAACGCAGGCAAGGTATCGGCGGCGTTCTGACAACTGACAGTCACGGTCATGTTCGCGGTCGTCGCCGTCCCCGACGAAGCATTGTAGTTGCCGAAATTTAGATTTGTC
>JANLXP010000272.1:0-1602 GCA_031365165.1 Alphaproteobacteria bacterium | reverse complement strand
CGGTGTTTGCGCGGCGCCCAGGTTTTCGCGCGGCACGGTAGCTTCGACCACGCCATCGCGCAGGCGCTTTAGCGTGTCGGCGGCGGCGAGTACTGGGAGCGCGCCGTCGCTTGTCTCGAGCGCGGCGATGGTTGCGGTGATGATGTCCGCGCCGACAAGCGGGCGCGCGGCGTCGTGGATCAGCACGAGTGTTGGTTTGAGGTTCGTCAGGCCTTCGAGGCCGCGCAGGACCGAGTCTTGGCGTGTGTCGCCGCCGCCGATGGGGGAGGGGAGGGTGAGGCCCTCGGTTGCCGCTTCGTAGAGTTGGCCGTGTTCGGCGCCGATGACGACCTGCACCAGGTCGACCATTGGGTGGTGGAGGAAAGCTTCAATGGAGCGGCGCAGGACGGCTGTGCCGCCGAGTGTCCGGTACTGCTTGGGCACGCCTTCGCCCGCGCGCACGCCGTGTCCGGCAGCGACGATCAAGGCTACGACGTTGGGGGAAGCAGTCATGCGTTGACCATGCGCTTTTGCGCGGCTGAGTCGTCAAGTAGGGCTAATGCTGCAAGTGCGAAAACGTTCTTGCGGTTGGGGGCACAATCTCTTAGCCTGATTGGTAATTGAGCAGCGAAAGGCACTGCACAGATAGTGGGCAGCCCATTCCAGAGCTTTGGTGAGACCCCGGTCGGTTTGGCGCCAATGGTCGGCATCACGGACGCGCCTTTTCGAGCGGCTGTGCGCGCGTACGGCCAGCCGTTGGTCTATTCGGAGATGGTTGCGAGCGCCGAGTTGCTCCGTGATCGGAAGATCGCGGCGCTTCGGCTCAAAGCGGACCGTGACGAGGGACCGATTGCGATTCAGCTCGCGGGGCGCGAGCCCTCGGCACTCGCCGAAGCCGCGCGGATGGCGGAAGCGGAAGGCGCCTTTCTCATCGACATCAATATGGGGTGCCCAGCCAAGAAGGTTGTCGGCGGCCATTGCGGTTCCGCGCTGATGCGCGAGCCTGATTTGGCGGCGGCGTTGGTGCGCGCGGTGGTCGATGCCGTGTCGGTTCCTGTGACGGTGAAGATGCGGCTCGGCTGGGACGATGCGGATCGCAACGCGCCGGAACTTGCGCGGCGGCTTGAGGGCGAAGGTGCGCAGGCTTTTACTGTGCACGGACGGACGCGCGCGCAGTTCTACGACGGCCATGCAGATTGGCAGTTCATCGGCGCGGTGAAGGCGGCGGTCGGTGTGCCGGTGCTGGCCAACGGCGATGTTCGATCGATCGACGATGCGCAGCAGATCCTGCGCGTGTCCGGCGCTGACGGTGTGCTGGTCGGACGCGGTGCGTTCGGTCGGCCGTGGATTGTCGCGCAGATGCAGGCGGCCGTGCGCGGCTTGGCTGTTCCGAATGATCCTGCCGACACGGAGAAATGGCGGACGGCACTGACGCAGTATCGCGCGTCGCTTGCGCACTACGGTGTTGAGCTTGGGCGGCGTGTCGTGCGCAAGCATTTGGGCTGGTATGCCGACTGCGTTGGCGACAAGGCGTTGCGCGACCGGTTGGTGCGCGCGAGCGATCCTGAGCCGTTGCTGATCGAGCTTGCCGAAGGCGCGTTGGCGGTGGCGGCGTGAGCGTGA
>JANLXP010000114.1:0-8827 GCA_031365165.1 Alphaproteobacteria bacterium | reverse complement strand
CCGGTACTGCTTGTCGTTCATGCCCGACGCGTAGGCGTTCATAACGTCGGTCTCGACGATCTGAAGCTTCGGCGTCGGAATGCCCCGCGAGATGCAGAGATTTTCGAGCAGATTGTAGAGCCTTGGCTCTTCCTCCCGCGTCACGTCCTTCGCCCCGGTTGATCGATCGATCATCCCTTGGTGAAAGCGAAAACCGACAAAGACCCAGAGCGCGGTCGCCAGCGTTGCGAACGGGACCAGCCAAACGAACTGAGACACCGTCTCATCCAGAATATAGCCGAGAGGTTCGTCGCCGATCGCAAACCCATTGAACGCCAGCGTGAACGCGAACACCAACAGATAGACGAGCACGAAAAGCCCGGCGATCAAGATCGCCGAGCGGTACTGGTTCGTTCGGATGTGCGAGTAAAGTCCGTACGCTTCGCTCATCGCGTGGGCGCCTGAGACCTCTTACCTCAAAACTTCACTTGTGGCGCAACGTCCAGCGTCTTGCGCTGATCGTCGCCCACGTCGAAAAACTCGCGTTGCGCAAAACCGAAGGCGCCCGCGAACAACACAGCCGGAAACTGCTGAATCCCCGCGTTGAATTCGGACACCGCGTTGTTGAAGAAGCGCCGCGCCGCCGCCAACTTGTTTTCGACGTCGCTCAGATCGCGCTGCAACTGTTGGAAGTTGGCACTAGCTTTGAGATCCGGATAGGCCTCGGACAACGCGAACAACTGGCGAAGCGCCCCCGACAACATATTTTCGGCCTGAGCCTGCGCCGCCGGACCTTGCGCGGACATCGCGGCATTACGCGCTTGCACCACGGCATCAAGCGTACCGCGCTCGTGCGCCGCGTACCCCTTAACCGTCTCGACCAAATTCGGGATCAAATCGTGCCGCTGTTTCAGCTGCACGTCGATGTCGGCGAACGCCTGATTGGCGCGCTGCCGCATGGCAACGAGACCGTTGTAGATCGCAATGATCCAGACCACGAGGAGCGCAATGGCTCCCAACACGATCCAAATGCCGTAACCACCCATACGCAAATTCCTCCTGCCGACTCGCGGGATTGCCACACTAGCATGGCCCGTCTGAGCCCCTTCTAAGTGGCCCCTCCTGCTCCCGCGAGCAAGGCCCGAGAATTCGCCCGATTCGGCGCTAGTCCGCCTGCCGCCCGGGCAGGGTCGTCATCTCGCGCTTCGCTAGCACGGAAAGCGCCTTGCTTTTCTCGCTCTTGTCGAAGGCAGCCAAGATCGCCGCGAACCGCGCTTCGACGGCGCCGCGAAACTCCGTGTGCGTGAAGATGTAGAGGTCGTTGTCCTTGATCGCCTCGACCACCCGTTGACCGACGGGTTCGGTTGGGATGCCGGCCTCGACCATCGTTTGCGTATCCCTGATCGTGTCGCCGATACCGATCGTTGATGCGTCCGCGGCGCCATAGCGCGCAGGCTTGTTGCGGAAGCTGTCGTAGATCCGGGTTTGCACGAAGCCGGGACACAGCACCGACACGCCGATATTTTTGGCCGCGAGTTGCCCGTGCCATCCTTCAGACATCGCGACGACCGCGAACTTCGTCGCGCAATAGGGCTCTGCGCGCGGAAACCCAATCATCCCGGCCATCGACGCCGTGTTGACGAAATGCCCGCCCTCGCCATGGCTCTCGATCAACGGCGCGAACACTTCCGTGCCATAGACAACACCCATCAGGTTCACGTCCATGATCCAATCCCAGTCGCGTTCGGCAACCGTGCCGACATCGCCACCGACGGCGACCCCAGCATTGTTGCAAACGACGTGGACTTTGCCAAACGACGCGATCGTCTTAAGTGCCGCCTCGCGCAGCGACGCACGCGAGCCGACATCGCAAATCACGCCTTCGGCGCGCACTTGGCTATCCTTCAGCTCCTGCACGGCTCGGGTCAGCGCCGACTGCTCAATGTCGGCAATCATCACCTTCATGCCTTCCCGGCCGAAGGCCCTGGCCATGCCGAGCCCAAGCCCACTCGCGCCGCCCGTCACGAAGGCGACCTTGTCCCGCAGGTCTTTCATCACGCAGCCGCCTTCTGCTCGAGCGCGTCGAACTTAGCGACGAGCACGCCGGCGTTCGTTTGCTTGGTCAATCGCGCAACGATTGCCGTCCGCCCCTGCTCGCGCGAAAAATCCGCTTGCGTCACGGAATGCCAGTGGATCATGCCCTCCCAGATCGGGTCGATCATTTGCGAGCCCTTGATACGCTCGCCGTTGAGGCACTTGATCGTGACGCTACGCATCTCCGAAACGAACGCCTGCAGGTAGGCCACGTGAATGGCTTCATCGGTTCGGATCCGCTCGACGAGTTCGGCCGCATGGTTCGCCGCCTCGCGGCGATCGCGGAACACGTCGGGTGAGCGCATCAGGTTGATGCAGAACGAGAAGAACGCTTCAGCGCGAACCTCGATCATCAAGACGTTCATGAGCAGCAGAATCCAGTCCTCGTAGACCTTGTCGATCTGGGGCATCAGCCGCCCGATCTCCGGCCGTGAAATGCTCGCGGGAACTTCGGGAATGGGATAAGCGCCCTTACCGAACAAAGCATCGCGCACGGCGAACCACATGTCGTCATGCCCGCCTTGGCCGCCGGCCGGGTTGCCGCCCTCGTCAAGCCCGTGCGTGTAGAGCAACCCCTTGTTCAGGTGCCCGGTCGCCATTGACGAAACGTCTTCCTCAATGATCGCTTGAAAGTTCGGCGCTTCCACATCGCAAAGCGCACGGCCCCGCGCCTCGATGATGCCGGTAATCGAAAGCGCGTTCCAAAGCGTCTCACCCAGACCGTTGCTCAACAGCAGCTTCTGCTGATCGATGTTCGGATACGCATCGCGTTTGAGCAGCCGCGTCGACGCATCGATGACGGGAAATCCTCGCGTCTCAAGTTGCGCCTGCCAAGCCTCGACTGCCGGCCACCGATTTAGCGTTCGGGGCGAGATGTATTTCCCCTTCTCGTCGAACCCACCGTGCAGCCGGTAACCTGCCTCGATCTGCGGCTTGGCGTAGGTATGCTCCGCCATAAGTTCTTCGCGAGTGAAAACGACGCGTGCCATGACAACCTCCCAACGATTTTGAACTGATAATTTGTCAGCCGCTAAGCGAAGTCAATTCACTTCCGCCCCACGCTCTATTTGCGCGGCGACAGCGCCCGAACGATGAATTGGGTCAGCGTCTTGACAAGGGCATTGCGCGACCGCCCGCTGCTGAAGCTAAAGTTCGACGCTTGGTGGATGGCACCCACGATGGCCTGGCCGAGCAACGGAAAGTCAAAGTCCTTCGCGACCAAGCCTTCTTTGGCCTGGGCCTTCAGCAACTCGCCCCACTCCACACCCCAGCGGTGGAGCAACGTGTCTTCCTTCACGCCGTCGCTCCCGGACGCGATGATGGCCTCATCGGAAAGTGCCGTCCCCAAAACCCCCGCGTGCTCTTCCGCGAAGTCGTAGATCGCCGTCAACACGGCCTCGACGAATTCGGAGAGGCTCTTCGCGTGCTGAGCGCGCACCATGATGGCGCCGTCGACCTCTGCCCGCGCCTCCTCCACAAAAGCGAGGAAGCACTCGCGCTTATCTTTGAAATGCAGATAGAACGTCCCGTGTCCAAGACCTGCGGCCTTCGAGATGTCCTGGGGCCGGGTGGAATGATAGCCGCGCGTCACGAAGAGTTTACGCGCCGCCGCAAGCAGCCGCCTCCGGCTCTCCAGACGCCGCTTGGCACCCCGCGCACCGGCATTCGGCGTATCCACTGAAGACTGGCTCATAGGAACATGCTTGGGTCGCCTCCGTTCGCAAGTCAACTTCGGCGGGAAATCCGTCAAGCGCAGCGCTTGCCGGGTGACCGTTAACGGAGCATGCTAGGCTCGAATATCCAAAAAAAGGTCGTTCCCCATGAAGTCCTATCGCCTTGCGCTTTCGCTCGCCGCTGCAGCGGCTTTGACCTTCGTCTCGACGAATGCATTGGCCAACGGCGGCGGCGGATCGGTCCCGCGCGTCGAGGTACCGCGCCCATCCCCGTCATCGAAGAAAGAGGAAACGCGCGAAACGGACTTCCAAAAAGCCGAGTACATGATCAAGGGCGAGCAATACGCGGAAGCAGTCCCGCTCCTGCAGAAAGTCGTCGCCGACAATCCGCGTGATGCCGACGCTTGGAATTACCTCGGCTTCGCGAGCCGCAAACTCGGCAAACTCGACGAAGCACTCGGCTACTACGAAAAGGCGCTCAAGCTCGATGCGCGGCACAAAGGCGCTCACGAGTATCTCGGCGAACTCTATTTGATGATGAAGAATCTGCCGAAGGCCGAAGAACAGCTCACTCTGCTAAAGGGCATCTGCGCGTCGAACTGCGAAGAGGTCGAAGACCTCGAAGCCGACATTGCGGACTACAAAGCAAAGCCCGCCGGCTAAGCGGCCTTAGCACGCCCGAGCTTCACAAGCAGATAGTCCAGGTCGCAGACCTCAAGCTCCCGGTATTTCTCCAGGATGCGTTCGACGACATGATCGGCGAACGCCGCCGCGTCGCGCGTATCTACCTCAAACTCGCGCTCGTCCACCAAGTCGATCGCAACACGAAACGCCGGAAACAGCGCCTCCGGAAAGGCACATTGCCGGTAGATGGCTTTGAGCCCAAACGGACTTGCATCGTGGATCAAGAAGCCGGCTTTCTCCGCGCTCAAGCCCGCGATCTCAGCCATGGCGTCTTCCGCGAACCGGATGTCCCCACCAACGAGCGCCTGTAGAACGACAGATGCCGTCAACTGGCCATCGAGATGGAGCTTCGCCACCTGCACGCGCACGCTTCCGGACGGCGGGGGCGCGCTTTCGACATCGTCGGTAGAGACTTGCGCCCGCACATGCGGCGCGAACTTCCGCAATCGCGCGCTCACGTCCGCCGGTAGATCTTTGCGGCAAAGCATGGCGGCCTTCACAGTCTCGAACCGGCTATAGCGGTCCAAGACGCGGCACAACAATGCCGCGTCAAGAACCGCGTCGCTCTCGATGAGGGCCGCAACGGCGGCCGCGTTTCCAGCGGCCACAACGGCAGTCGCCACCGCAGCAGTCTGTGATGCGCGGCGCGCAATGCACACCTGCTTGCGGCCGTCGCATTCGGCCAGGATACTGATGAGATCGCCGTCCGACAACGCGGGCGACTCCTCCAGAATCGGTTGCGCGACGGCGAGCGTGTCTTCCGCGAGGATGAGCGCGACCTCGCGTGGCAGATGGCGCGAGCGACGCAGACCCGCAGCCAGCGCAACCCGCACCGTGAGCTCGGCGTCGTTCACCGCACATTTCAGCAGGCCTTCAAGGACACGACGTTCGTCATCGCTGAGCTCGGCGGCAAGCTCGACAGCAAGGTGCCGCACACCCAGGGCGCGGCGCGCGGGTGCGAGGTCGGCGAGCAGCGCCTTCAACTCTTGAAAGCGCGCGTCGTCGATTGAAGGATTTTTTCCGCTAGGATGTTTGGCGGACATTCGCCAACGTTAGGGTCCCATGGTTAAAGCGCCGTTATGATCGCAACCCTGCCCGAACTGCTTGCGCGAGCCATCGAGGCCGAGCTCGAATCGCATGACGCAAAGGCAATTCGAAACGCCGCGGCCGCTCTATCCGAGGCCTATCGCGGGAAGCGCCCCATTGCGCGCGCACTATCCCCTCTAGAACGCGCGGCCTACTTGGCCATTAGGTTTCCAGCAACCTTTGCCAGCGCAGGCGCCGTATGGGGCGAACTCGCACGAGTGTGCGATCTGAGCAACGTTCGAACCGTGGTCGACGTCGGCGCCGGACCAGGCACGGCATCGCTGGCGGGAGGCAGCATCTTGCCCGGCGCCAAGTTCTCATTTGTCGAGCGCGATTCCGGATGGCGCCAAACCGCCGAGCGGCTTGCAACAGCGCTCAAAATCGACAGCTCATTTCGGGTCGGAGCGCTCCCGGGCACGATCTCTCCGAATGACATCGTCGTTTCCGCGTACGCACTCAACGAACTTGCCGAGGGCGAACGTGCCGCCGCAATCGCAAGCCTTTGGACGGCAGCACGAACAGCTCTAATCGTAGTAGAATCAGGCACACCAAAAGGCTTTGCAGTCTGCGAAGCTGCTCGCGCGCAAGGTCTCGCCGCTGGCGCACACGCGGCCGCTCCCTGCACGCACAACGACCGCTGCCCGATGACGGTGACCGATTGGTGCCATCAGCCCGTGCGCGTCGCACGATCCGCAAGGCACCGCACCGCGAAACTAGGCACACTCGGGTACGAGGACGAGAAGTTCAGCTACGTCATTCTAACGCGCGAGCCTCCACAGCGCCTCGCGCCGGCACGCATCGTGCGCAAGCCGATCCGCAACGCCGGCCACGTTCACCTCGACTTGTGCAGCGAAAACGGTCTTCGGCGCACAACGGTCACCCGCAGCGACAAGGAACAGTATCGCTCTGCACGCGACGCAGAGTGGGGAGACGTTTGGCCACCAGATCAGACCGGCGGTTGAAGGAGGTTTCGAAAACGCTCGACTTGCCCCGTTAGCGCCACCTGATCAAACCGCTCCGCCGATCCCTTGCCCCAAACCGGCGCTGGCCACGCGGCATCCCCTTCGTTCCGGGCGACGACATGCACGTGCAGTTGCGAAACGATATTGCCAAGCGCGCCGATATTGATCTTCCGGCAACCGGTCGACGTTTTGAGAACTGCGCCCGCATGGTCGACCTCACGCCACAGCCGCGCCTGGTCTGCTTGCGAAAGATCGAACGGCTCCACCAAGCCTGCCTGGCGCGGCACCAGCACAATCCAAGGGTACCGCCGGTCGTTCATGAGAAGCACCGCCGACAACGGCCAATCGCACAGCCAAACGGTATCGGCAGCGAGGCGCGGGTCGAGAGCAAATCCATTCGGAGACATCGGGCCGGTTCCAGATTCGTCGTCCGCATCTATAGCGCGTTCCGCTGCGATATGGTGCGCCGCGAAGCGGTGTGCCATCCTGTTCCGAGCCTCCGGAGGAGCCTGATCGTGCGCTTGATTGCCTTCTTTTTCGCGAGTCTCGTCGCGGCCGCCATCGCCGCCGCCGCAGTGGCCTATAGCGTTGTCGGTGTTAGGCCGGGCGACGCCTTGAATTTGCGCACGCAGCCGAACCCGAACGCACCGATCGTTCTCACGATCCCGCACGACGCGACGGGCCTCCTGCTGACCGGCCGGCGTTCCGCGGGGGATTGGGTGGAGGTCACCTATCAGCGTCGCCGCGGCTGGGTGAACGGCCGGTTCTTGGGTCTGGCCTCGGGCCGCTACGAAGTCCCCGCGTTCCTCGATTGCTCAGGCACGGAACCGTTTTGGTCGATCTCGCTGAGCCCCGGCTCCGCACGCGCAGACCTGATGTTCGCCCAGCGCCGCTATCTGTTCCGCATCACGCGCTTCCAACAGGCCATGAACCGCACCGATATCGCGCATGTCACCGGCGCTGCCTCGCGCTCAGTCAGCATGTCGCTGATTGTTCGCCGCGAAAGCTGCAGCGACGGCATGTCCGACACCAACTATCCATACTCAGCCGTCGCCCTGATCTCCGGCGTAAACACAATCGCCGGCTGCTGCCGGCCGGCAGCTCCGCGTTAACATGAAATCTGCTCTCGAAGGTATCCGCGTTCTCGACTTCGGCCGCTATATCGCCGGGCCCTATTGCGCCGCCCTGCTTGGCGATATGGGAGCTGAGGTCATCCGCATCGAAAAGCGCGACGGCTCGGAAGACCGCACGCTGATTCCGCTGTTCCACAACGCCGACGGCTCGCCAGGCGAAGGCGCGTTGTTCCTTCAGATGAACCGCAACAAGAAGGGCATTACGCTCGACCCCGCGCACCCGAAGGGCCGCGAGGTGGTGAAGCGGCTGATCAAGACCGCAGACGTCGTCGTCGTGAACCTGCCGCCGCAGACGTTGAAAAGCCTGAACCTAGATTGGCCAAGTGTGCACGCCCTGAACCCGCGGACCATCCTAACCACCGCATCCGCCTTTGGGTCCGGCGGGCCCTACGAGGAGCGGCTCGGCTTCGACGGCGTTGCGCAAGCCATGTCAGGCGCCGTCTATATGTCCGGCACACTGGAACAACCGGTTCGCGCGGCGGCCTCTTGGGTCGACTTCGGCACAGCCTCCCTCGCAGCATTCGGCACTATGACAGCGCTATTCGCTCGGGAAAAAACCGGCCGTGGCCAACATGTCGAAGGCGCACTCCTCAGAACCGCCGTCACCTTCATGGCGCAGACCTTGATCGAACAGGCGGCGCTCAAGAAAGATCGCGTCGCCACGCTGAACCGTGGCCAAACCGCGGGCCCTTCCGACATCCTGCGCTGCAAAGACGGCTGGATCACCGTCCTGATCAACGGCAATCCATTGTTCAAACGCTGGGCCAAGATGATCGGCGAGGAAAGCCTGGTCACAGATCTTCGCTTCGCGACTGACGAAGCCCGCGGCGACAACGGCGAACAATTGAGCGAACGCGCCGCGCGTTGGTGCGCATCGCGGACGGTCGCCGAAGCGCTCGCCGAACTCGAACGCGCGAAAGTGCCCGCTGGCCCCGTTCTGGCGCCTCAGCAACTGCTCGACGACCCGCACGTCGAAGCTGCGCGTTACCTAACGAAGATCATGTTCCCAGGCTTACCAAGTCCGGTGCCGATCATGGCAACACCGATTGTTCTCTCGGAAACGCCTGGACAGATCACTGCACCACCACCGGGGCTGGGTCAGCACACGGACGAAATCCTGACCGGATTGGGATTGTCGAAAGCCGAGATCGAAGATCTGCGCGTGTCCGGCGCAATCTAACGCGGTGTCGCGGCCGCAGCGCGGCGGCGAATCTGT
>JANLXP010000113.1:0-4270 GCA_031365165.1 Alphaproteobacteria bacterium | reverse complement strand
ATCACAGGCAAGGCCAGGTCACTCACACCATGGGCTGGCCCCTGGGCGTGAAGACGGGTGGTGGCAGCTTCATGTACCACCTCGAAGACAATATCGTCTCCATCGGTTTCGTCGTCCATCTCAACTATCAAAATCCCTATCTCTATCCCTACATGGAATTCCAGCGCTTCAAGCATCACCCGCTGATCGCACAGGTTCTCGAAGGCGGTCGCCGCGTGGCTTATGGGGCGCGCGCCATTACCGAGGGTGGATTCCAGTCGGTGCCGAAACTGGTCTTTCCCGGAGGTGCCCTGATCGGCTGTTCGGCAGGGTTTGTGAACGTGCCACGCATCAAGGGTTCACACAACGCCATGAAGACCGGCATGATGGCAGCTGAAGCGGCGTTCGATGCTGTTCAAGCCGGCCGCGCGCAGGACGAGCTCACAGCCTACACCGAGGCGTACGAGCACAGCCACGTCTACAAAGATCTGAAACGCGTCAGAAACGTCAAGCCGTTGCTGGGCCGCTTCGGAAGCTTCCTTGGCACGGGCTTTAGCTTCTTTGAGATGTGGATCAACCAGCTCTTCGGCTTCAGCCCCTTGGGTACGCTGAAGCACGGCAAGACCGATGCTGCGTCGCTCGATCCCGCGAGCAAGCACAAACCGATCGCCTACCCGAGGCCGGATGGCGTGGTGAGTTTCGACAAGCTGTCTTCCGTGTTCCTATCGAACACGAACCACGAAGAAGACCAGCCGATTCACCTGCAGCTGAAAGACCCATCGATTCCCATTGCGAAGAATCTCCCCGAGTACGACGAGCCGGCGCAACGCTATTGTCCAGCGGGAGTCTACGAAGTAGTAAGGGACACTTCTGGCGGAAATCCGCGCTTTGTCATCAACGCGCAGAACTGCGTGCACTGCAAAACTTGCGATATCAAAGACCCAGCCCAGAACATAAACTGGGTAACGCCCGAAGGCGGGGGCGGCCCGAACTATCCGAATATGTAAGTGGAACACGTTGTGCGTATGACATCGCTTATCAAGGGCGGCTTGGTTGCGGCAGCATTGGCGGCCGGACTTGTCGTCGGGCTGACCCAGTGTTCCTCGATCGACCAACGCGAGGCAGCGGCACCCGGCGTCGACAACCGCTATGGCAGCTACCTCGCTGGCCGCTATGCCGCAAGTGAGCGCGATGCAGGCGCCGCATCCCACTATTTCGACAAAGCGTTGAAGTTCGACCCGGATAACGCCGAGCTGCTCGAACGCGCCGTGATGAGCGACGTCGCGCAGGGTAACCTCGACGCGGCCGCCGACCACGCCGAAGAGCTCATCAGGGGCACGCCGTCCGCGCGCATCGCCCGTCTCGTCATCGGCGTGCGGGCCATGCGCGACGGCGGCTATGCTAAGGCGCGCGAAGAATTCGAAAAGGTCTCCGGCAACGCCGCGGCCGAGATCGCTGCCCGCCTCGGCCTTGCGTACTCGCTCTTCTCCGAAGGCAAATCACCGGAAGCGGTTGCGGTGATCGGCAAGCTCGTGGAGTTGGGCAGCGTTCGCGCGTTCGCTCTCTACCACCAAGCCGTCATCGAAGATCTGTCGGGCAATGCCAAGGACGCGCTTGCGCATTTCGAAGAAGCGAACCGCCTCTCCGATAGCGAATCTCTGCGCATTCTACAGGCTTACACCGTGCACCTCGCACGCAACGGCCAGATGGACAAAGCTAAGGGCATCTATCGCGACTTCCTGAAAAAGGCGCCGACCAATCCGGTCATTAGGCGCGCACTGGCGAAGCTCGATGCGGGCCAAGTGCCCGACCGCGTGATCACCGGCGCTAAGTTGGGCATGGCGGAAACGCTCTACGGCCTCGCCGCGAGCTTGAGCGACGAACACTCCGTCGAAATTCCGGTCTTCTATCTGCAGCTCGCCTTGGCGCTCGAACCGCACCACGATCTGTCGCTGTCGCTGCTCGCCGACCGGATGGAAACGGCCGAACGCTACGACGACGCAATCGAAGTCTATGGCCGCATCGAACCAAGCTCGCCGCTCTACATCAATGCGCGCGAGCAGATCGCGCAGAACCTGCAACGTCAAAAGCGCCCCGAAGAAGCGTTGAAGATTTTGATCGCAACGCTGACCGGCGGACCAGAAGATGCCGAGGTCCACGGCTCAATCGGTGACGTGCTGCGCGGCCAGGAGAAATATGCCGAAGCAGCCGAAGCCTATTCGAAGGCAATCGCGCTGATCGGCACACCGCAGGAACGCAACTGGGCGCTGTTCTACACGCGCGGCATTTCTTACGAGCGCTCCGAGCGCTGGGCCGACGCAGAGCGCGATTTGAAACAAGCGCTGAAGCTGAAGCCCGAGCAGCCGCTTGTGATGAATTACCTGGCCTATAGCTGGGTTGAGCAGGGCGTGAACAAGACCGAGGCGCTGGCGATGCTGAAGCGCGCCGTTGATCTGCGGCCCGAAGATGGTTTCGTCATCGACAGCCTCGGTTGGGCTCACTACCGGCTCGGTGACTACAAAACCGCGATCAAGTATCTGGAACAGGCGATCCTGCTTGAGCCCGGCGAACCGACGGTCAACGATCACCTGGGCGACGCTTACTGGCGGGTCGGACGCAAGCTCGAAGCGCGCTTCCAGTGGCAGCACGCCTTGATGCTCAAACCGGAAGCGGCCGAACAACCCAAGATCCAGCGCAAGATCGAAGCGGGTCTCGAAGACCTACCGAAAGTCCCGGCGCAAGCGGGCACGCCGCAATCGTCGGGCCAGTGACGCGCCGCCTCGCACCAGCCAAGGTCAATTTGTTCCTGCACGTCGGCGACAAGCGCGCCGACGGCTACCATAATCTCTTAAGCCTCGTCGTCTTCGCCGATATCGGTGACCAGTTGACGCTCGCGGCCGCTGACCGCCTATCGTTGAAGGTCACGGGCGCGTTCCCTGATACGGGCCCAGCCGACGACAACCTCGTCATGAAGGCTGCGGGCGCGTTACAGGCGTGGGCCGACAAGAACGGCCACAAAACCAAACCCGTCGCGTTCACGCTCGAAAAGAATCTCCCCGTCGCCTCCGGCATCGGCGGCGGCTCCAGCGATGCCGCGGCCGCGTTGCTGATGCTCGCCGCTCATTGGCGACTACCCGTTGCTATCGACGATCTCGAAGCGATGGGCCTCCAATTAGGCGCCGACATACCTGTCTGCCTGCGCGCCGCCCCGACGCTCGTCGCAGGCGTCGGCGAGGTGCTGGAACCCATCGACAACTTGCCACCGTTCGCGCTCGCACTCGTGAACCCTCGCGTCCAGGTGCCGACAGCGCAAGTGTTCAAGGCGCTGACCGTGCGCTCCGGCGCTCTCGCCCCGCCGCGCCGTACTTTGAAGACCACGCGCGACCTTGCGATGTATCTCGACGGTACGATGAACGACCTCGCTGCCCCCGCGAAAACAATCGCGCCCGTCGTGATGGACGTCGAAAACGTGCTGACGGCGACCGATGGCTGCCTCACTGCGCGCATGTCCGGCAGCGGTGCCACGTGCTTCGGCCTCTATGAAACCAAATCCGCCGCCGATGACGCCGCGCGAGCAATCGCCGCCGCGCATCCCGAATGGTGGGTCAAATCAGCGGCAAGCTACACAGCGAATTAATCAATACGCCCGGCTGATGCAGAACTCGGCGAGGTCGGTCAGCGCACGACGCATCGGCCTATCGGGAAACACGTTGAGCGCACGGCAGGCTTCGTCCGTGAACGAGCGGGCCTTCGCCACTGTCGCCGCAATCGCCTGATGCTTCTCGATCAAATGAATTGCGTGCGTCAGATCGGTATCCGTCTGCTGGCGCTGCGCCATGGTGCGGCGCCAGAACTCGGCCTCTTCGTTGTTCGCGTGGCCGAGCGCGAAAATCACCGGCAAGGTCAGCTTGCCTTCGCGGAAATCATCGCCGACCGCTTTGCCCATCATCGCCTCGCGCCCCGAATAGTCGAGTGCGTCGTCGACGAGCTGGAACGCGATACCGAGATTGTGCCCGTAGGACTTCAACGCCGCTTCGCGCAAGCCGTCCGTCTGCGCGATCACCGCGCCGGACTCGGCCGCCACCGCAAAGAGCGCCGCCGTCTTCGCCGCGATGATCTTCAGATAGGTCTCTTCCGCGACGCCGATGTTGCCCTGCGTATTGAGCTGCATCACCTCGCCCTCAGCGATCACGGCCGAAGCGTTCGAGAGAATGTTCAACACGCGCAGAGAGCCCGTCTCGACCATCAATTGGAACGAGCGCGAAAACAGGAAGTCGCCGACCAGAACGCT
>JANLXP010000256.1:0-5266 GCA_031365165.1 Alphaproteobacteria bacterium | reverse complement strand
CCCGCAAAGCCGCAAAGCCGCAAAGAAGAAAGTGTGCCTCCCCCGGCGCCGCAGGCGCCATTCAAACCGTTTGAAAGGCGCTTCGCGCCGAAGGGGTGCCCGAGCGGCTTGGCGTTTCAATCCTGTTCTTACTTCTTTGCGGCTTTGCGTCTTTGCGGGAAACAATCGGGCAGCTGTGACAAGCTGCGCCACCCCCGATGAAGCAGAGCAGCTTGGCGTGCTTGGCGTTTCAATTCATCCACGCTAAACCCCGCGCACCATGGCAACGCTGACGCAAATCCTCACCGCCCTCGCCGCCGACGCCTTCGAGGCGGAGGGGCTCGACCCCGCTTACGGCACGGTCACGACCTCCGACCGGCCGGACCTCGCACAGTTCCAATGCAACGGCGCGCTCGCCGCCGCGAAGGCGCAAAAGCAAAACCCGAAGGTGCTCGCCGAAAAGATCGCGGCCCGCCTGAAAGCCGACCCGCGCTTGGCGAAAATCGAAATCGCAGGCCCGGGCTTCATCAACTTAAGCCTGACCGACGCCGCCCTCGCCGAACACATCGACAAGCTCCGCGACGACCCGCGCGCCGGCGTACCGCTGCGCGCAAATCCGCAAACCGTGATCATCGACTTCGGCGGCCCGAATATCGCCAAGACCATGCATGCGGGCCACCTGCGCTCGCTCGTCATCGGCGACGCGTTGCAGCGCTTGCATCGCTTCATCGGCGATAAGGTGATCAGCGACGTCCACTTCGGCGATTGGGGCCTGCAGATGGGCCAGCTGATCACGGAGTTGAAACGCGAACAGCCGGACCTCCCCTATTTCGACGAAGCGAACAACGGCCCGTACCCGAACGCCTCGCCCGTCACGATGGAAGACCTTGAGCGCATCTACCCGAAGGCCAGCGCCGCCTGCAAAGCGGACCCCGAGCGCCTGGACGAAGCGCGCAAAGCGACGGCCGAGCTTCAGGCCGGCCGCCCCGGCTACCGCGCGCTATGGGAACACTTCCGCGGTGTCTCGTTCGCAGGCGTGCGCCGCGAGTTCGACGCGCTCGACATCCACTTCGACTGGTGGAAAGGCGAAAGCGACGTCGACAAACTCGTGGCACCAATGGTCGACGATCTGAAACGCCGCGGCCTCGCCGTGGAGAGCCAAGGCGCGCTCGTCATCCACATTGCGGAGGAAGGCGACAAACGCGAACTCCCGCCGCTGATCGTGCAAAAGAGCGACGGCGCCGCCCTCTATGAAACGACCGACCTCGCCACGATCGTCGACCGCGTGAGACAAGCCGACCCCGACCTCATCCTCTACGTCGTCGGCCAACCCCAACACGACCACTTCGAAAAAGTCTTCCGCGGCGCAAAGAAAGCGGGGCTCGCGGGCAAAGCCTCGCTCGAACACATCGGCTTCGGCACAGTCAACGGCCCCGACGGCAAACCCTTCCGCACCAGAGCGGGCGGCACGGTCAAACTCTTCGACCTCATCGAACAAGCGAAACAAGAAGCGTTCAACCGCCTGAACGAAGCTGGCCTAGCGCAAGACTACCCAACCGAAGAACGCGAAGAAATCGCGCGGCAAGTCGGCCTGGCCGCCATCAAATTCGCCGACCTGCAAAACCACCGCCTCACGAACTATGTCTTCGACCTAAACCGCTTCACCAAATTCGAAGGCGAAACCGGCCCCTACCTTCAATACGCCGCCGTGAGATGTAAGTCCCTGCAGTACAAAGCGGTGCAGATGGGACACTGGCCAGACGTAATCTCACGCATCGAGAGCGAGGCCGATAGAGGTCTCGTTCTAGCCATCGACCGATTGTCGAGCGCCATCGAGCAGGCAGTCGCCAAGCGGTCGCCGAACATCTTGTGCGCCTACGTCTTCGAACTCGCACAAGCGTTCAGCCGTTTTTGGGCAGCCCACAACATTGTCAACGAGCGTGACGAGGAATTGCGCGGCGCACGCCTCAGCCTGTGCGCACTCACCCAGACAGCTTTGACGCGATCGCTCTCGCTTCTCGGCATCGAAGTTCCTGAGCGGATGTAATCGACAGCCAATCCTCCCTGTCCTCCGTAGCTTTAGCGAAGGAGGATTCGCCTTCGCCTTCGACCTCGCCCAACGCTTCTCCAGCTTCTACGCCGCCCACCACATCCTCAGCGAAGAGAACGCCCCCCTCCGCGCCGCCCGCCTAACCCTCTGCCACCTCGCCCTAACCCAACTCCAATCGACCCTCACCCTCCTCGGCATCGAAGTGCCGGAGCGGATGTAGGCTTCGGGCGGTTCGAAGAAGTTCGCTTGGCGGGCGAAGCGGCAAACTGAGATTCATCAAAAAGCAGGTCGCCAAGGCCTCGCCGACAAAATCGGCGGGCAATTAGCAGCAACTGCAGGGTGATCAATGTTGAACTGTTACCTTGAATAGTGGGAAACGTGGCCAAAGAAGGTCGATGGTCGGGTGGCTATGTCTGAGCCAACAGTGGAGGAGTTGCTTAGCGAGAGCTCGCTTACGACCGGCGAGCACCGCGTGCGGAACTGGGTTGCCGCGCTCGGCGTAGCTGCAAGTGCCTTCTTGCTACCGATTGCGCTTCACATGGGTATTTCCTTAGATCGCTTTGTGAGCGTTGTGGTCGCGCAAGCCTCTGCCGGATCTTTCGTCGAGCAAATGCGGGCGCAGTTCCCATCCGGCTTACCCGCTAAGGAACTGCGGTTCGTTGGTTGGCTGGTGCTACCCGGCATTTTCTTTTGGTTTGGGGTCGCAAGGGACCGTTCGACGGACGGCAAGCTCAAAAGCACTGAGCGCATCCACCTCGATCATCTAGAATATGAAGCCGCCACAGCCAAGGCGAAGATGCTAAAGCAAAACCTCACACTCACCGAGGCAGAAGAAATTTTTGCAATCGTCCGCGGCCTCGGATTCAAGATGTATATCGCAAGAAAACAATTTGCCGCGCGTCGCCACGAAATAGTGACTGCGTCTCTCACCCCTTGGATATTGGCAGTGATCGGTCTTTTCGTCGCAACGGTGCCGCTATACCAAGCGGTTGCTTGGGACAATCTCGGTGCGTTCATTGCAGGGGCAATTGTGACGATCGCGGCGGCGACATATAAGGCTCGTCGTTATGCTAAGTTTAGCGATTTTTGGGCAGCTTATGATGTTAGACGTTTCACGCAACCGCAGTGAGGCAACTGATCGAGCAAACATTACCTCCGCGCGACGCACCACGTAGGCCATCGTAATCTTCTCCGACACGATGAGATCACGCAATGCGACACTCCTAGTTCTGGGGACATGCGAAAAACTCGCGCCTCCGACAAGGCAGACGCGGTCGGCGCCACCAAGATCAACGCTGCGCCGCGAGCAACAAGCATTACTCTACCGCCGCCAACGCCGCTTTCGTTTAGCCACGCCGCGCGTCGCGCTACCATAGTCTTCGTAGACTTCATCGGTGATCGCGCTGTCAAAGAAGAACAGGCGGCCATCGGAAGAGAAGAAATTCTCGGGCGCGGCCTCGATCCCCTTATTGAGAAGCCAGTAGAATGCTTCATCTTGTGCCATCTCATCGGTGTAGTTCGCCGCCTTGTTCTGTTTGTGGCGGTAATAGTAGAGAAAGCGCCGGAGAATGTCGGGCGTGGAGAGAAGGGACCAACTCATGATCTCCGACTTGCGGTACATGTTGAGTGCACCCGCAACGCCCAACACCCCGGGTGTCGCGTAGAGTATGAGCGAGAGCCATGCCGGCACTTCCGCAGCCTGTGCGATTGGCGTGTTGATAAGCAGTGCGAGCGCCCAGCGGACCGCTTGCCAACCGTCTGTCACGAGCTGCCCAACAGCCTCCACGAACTCTTTGGAGAAATAGTTGGACCACGAGACGGCGAGGAAAGACGCGCTCGACAGCAGCAGCAGCAATGCCCACATCTTCATGTGGGCCGAGCGGGTCTTTGTCTCGAGGTTCAGCCTAAACCCTCTAACGATTCCCGGTGTCAGGACGACTTCCTGTTCAGTCAGCGAGTCCTGCATCGCATCGTACCAATCGCGCGTGGCGCCGCGCCGCCCGCTCTTTGCATCGCGCGGGTCGTAGCGCCACCAACCGTCAAAGAATATAAAGACGACCCAGATAATCGTCATGCCAAACAGGAAAAATATCGAGGCGAAGAAGAGCAAGGACACGCGCAGCTTCGGCGTCAGTACATCTTCATAGCCAGCAATCTGCATGATTCCAGCGGCGGTGGTGTACAGAAGCGTGAGCGCCCCGATCACGGTGGCGGCGAGGACGAAACTCAGCGTCTGACCTAGATTCGAGTTCTGCCGGATAGCCCTGGCCTCGGGCCACAACTCCGAAACAATTCGTTCAAAGTCGCTCCGCTGCGCGCGCCTTGCCGCTTGCGGCCTCAACTGGCCTTCGTCTCCGTTGTCGCTCTGCCCCGCAGCGTTCCGGGCGCCCATCGGGCGCATCGATACTTGGTCGACTTCCATGCTGCGAGCCCCTCCAACAACCGTCCTCAACGGGCACGGCTTCAACTACCTGAGCGAATCTCCGGACGGCGCCGAATACGCTAGACGCCGCAATCAAGCCGGTGACTAGTGCGGTGCAGTCCCCACTGTGTCCCTGAAGCGCTGGAAAGCGTCCACCAGCCACGATGCCAAAATCAAACCGACCACGAAATAAGCCACTTGGAGAACCTTCGCTGGGCGAACAGATATTGCGAGCACGATACAAAAGGTGACCAGCAGCAGTGCCGCTGAGCGGATCATGCCGAGTTCGGTCACAGCGAAATAGCCAGCGAAGATGACCGGACCGCCGACAATCACAAACTCGATCAGGGCGCCAAATGTGGCCCCAAAAATCAGAAAGGATTTGCGGATTTCCTTGTCGAGCCGAAAAAACAAGACCAACATAACGGCGATGGCACCAAGGCCGACGATCGAGAGCATCGAGAACAGCTCAACCGACTTCAGCTCTTTGGCGGATTGATTGTAGATACTTAGCGCGTCCGCAATGATCTGCTGCGAGACGAAATAGAGTATCCCGATTGAAGCGAAGAAGGCCGCGACGCGCATCAATGGCGCGGTCGCAGGGTTGCCATATTCGCTCTCGCCGTCGTCCTTGCCGCGGTCTCGAAGCCAAAGCACCGCCGCCGTGATTGCCAGCGGCGAGAAAAACGCCGCCGCCGTCATCGCATCTTTTTCCGGATCCGTGGGGTGGAAATCAATGAAAGTAAGGTACTGAAACACTTCGGACCAAAGCCACCGTGTGACCGGAAGCCAATAAGACTTTACCCACGTGCCAA
>JANLXP010000231.1:0-2834 GCA_031365165.1 Alphaproteobacteria bacterium | reverse complement strand
CGGAGAAGTTTCAGAAGTTTTGGCCGCAAAACGTGCGCACCAAATATGAGGTGACGCAGTGGGTCATCTGGCAGATGGCGAACCAAGGCCCGAAATTCGGCGAGGCGGGACACTTCCGCAGGCTCGGCGAAGCGCAGGGCGAGCAGAGCTACGCGGTGCGCCGCTTTACGGACGAAGTGAACCGTCTCTTCGGCGTGATGAACAACCGGCTCTACGATCGGGCGTATCTTGCGGGCAAGGAATACACGATCGCCGACATGATCTGTTACCCGTGGTCGGTGAACTATCAAGCCTATGGTCAGGATCTTGAGGAGTTCAAATACGTCAAGCGGTGGATGGAAGAGCTTGCGGAGCGTCCGGGTGTGAAGCGCGGGATGGCGGTCGGCTCAGACCTTTCCATCGATCCGTCGAAGCTCAGCAAGGACGAGCAAGACCGGCTGCGCAAGTTGCTCTACAATCAGCGGGCGCGACCCGCGCCTGGCTAGCTCACGAGAGCCGCATGCGTCTTTTGCTCAGCATCTTGAAATGGTTGGCCGTCGTCGCCGGTAGCTTGATCGGCGTCGTTCTCGCGCTTGCTGTTTGGAACGGGTCGTTCTGGTCTTCGTACTCAGCACCGACGACGCTGCTGGCGCATCGCGGGATGGCGCAGACCTATCATCGCGAGGCGCTTCAGAACGACACCTGCACGGCGACGCGCATCTTTCCGCCGGAACATCCCTATCTTGAGAACACGATTGCTTCGATGCGGGCTGCGTTCGATTTCGGCGCCGACATCGTCGAGTTCGACATTCATCCGACCACGGACGGTCAGTTCGCCGTGTTCCACGATTGGACGATCGATTGCCGCACGCAAGGCAAAGGTGTCACGCGCGAACAGGCGATGAGCTATCTGAAGACGCGGGACCTCGGCTACGGCTACACGGCCGATGGTGGGAAGACGTTTCCGTTCCGCGGCAAGGGCGTCGGCTTGATGCCGACGATGGACGAAGTGCTCGCTGCGTTTCCCGATCGCCGTTTTTTGATCAACATCAAAAGCAACGATCCGCACGAGGGCGATCTCTTGGCGGAGCGTTGTTGCAGCTGCCGCAAGCGCGGCGCGATCAGCTGATGGCGTATGGCGGCGCTTCGCCGATTGCCCGGTTGCGAGAGCGTATCCCCAAGTTTCGGGCGATGTCGCGCGAGACTCTCGTAAGTTGTGGGACGAACTACATCGCCTTTGGGTGGAGTGGTTCCATCCCCAAGGCATGCCACGACACCATCGTTTTGCTGCCTTTGAACACGACATTCCTGATGTGGGGGTGGCCGAATTTGTTCCTAGAGCGTATGGCAAACGCCGGAACACTGGTCTTCGTGACAGGTCCTATTTCACAGCAAATGCGGCGTTACGATACGTCAGGCATCGACGACCTGGCGGCTGCGCAGGGGTTTCCACAAAACTTCCCCGGCGGTATTTGGACAAACCGAATCGACCGCATTGCCAGCCACTTCCGCGCCAAGCCAAACTCAGCCCTGCCGGACTGATGGCGCTTGGGACCCTAGCCCTCGAATTGGCGGCGGCCCGGCCCTAGCTTTGTTTTGAAGTGATTCGGCGGAGAGACTGGGTAAATGGCCGCCAAGCGCCTCTGGGGTGTTATCGTACTTTGCGTGTTCGCCGTGCTTGCGGCGATGACGCTGGCGCGCGCCCAAGAAGACGACACGCAGCCGGCCGACTTTCTGATCCTGGCGGTAAAGCCCGAGGGCGAACTCAAAGACTATCGCATGGTGCCGATCGGCGAGGCGTCGATCGATCCCGTGCAGTATCGCGACGTGGTGGCGTCGTTGCCGCGCAGCCTCTTCGGTGGCGTGATGATCCCGCCGCATGACGAGCGCGCCGAGCTCTCACAGTGCCGCACGGCGTGCGCTGCGAACGCGAAGTGCGGAAACTTCACCTATGTGCGCCCGGGGAAGGATCGCCCGGTCGGCGTGTGCCATTTGCGGCGCGCGGTCGAAGCGCCGAGCACGGTCGTTATGAAGACGCCGGTCGTCGAGACGCCGGCGCCGGTGACCGCGCCGGTCGTTGAGAATTCGGCGCCGGGACCTGAGCTCGTGGTCGTGTCGCCTGTCGTGCGCAACGAGCGCAAGCTCGTCTCGATCGACAGCAACAGAAACGGGCGCTCGTTCTATACGCCCGATCAAGCGCCGGTATCGCCGGTGACGTTCCGCTTCAAGGTGCCGGTCGCGAGCGCCAAGGCCGACGTTCGCACGTTCACGCGCGATCGCATCTGGGCGAACGTCGAAGCGCTCGACGTGCGCGGCCGTGTGTTCAAGCGCAGCGGCACGTGGATCGCGGCCGACGGTGCGGCGCATCAGATACTTGTGCGAACCGACGACAACCGTATCGGGGCCGTGCGGATCAGCACCCGTATTGAAGGCGCGCTGCGCGTGGATGGCGTCGACTTCGTGCGTGCTGCGCCGACCCTTGCCGACGCAACACCAGTCGACGACGAAGCGGCGCTTGAAGAGGAAGAAGCGAGCATTCCTCCGCCGGTGCCGGCGTTGGTCGCCGAGCAAAATTTCCCGATGCCGCCGCGTGTGGTGCCCATCGAAGCACCCGCCGTTGTTGCCGAGGCGGCGCAGCCCGCGCCGGTCCAAGTGACGATCACCGACCTTCCCGTCGACGCGGCAGAAACCTCCATCACGATTCCGATCGCGCCGCCGGCAGCGTCCGAACCTGTGGTCGCACCGGTGGTTTCAGAGCCGACGCTGCAAAGCGAGCAGTCGCCAGACATACCCATCCTGGCCGCGGCCGGTGCGTTTGTGTTTGTGATCGGCGGGGCTGGGCTTTACCGGCAGAA
>JANLXP010000165.1:0-1056 GCA_031365165.1 Alphaproteobacteria bacterium | reverse complement strand
GGTGCACATCGTCATGAGCAGAAGGACCGCGAGGGGGCGCAGCATGGCGTTGAGCTACCACGCAACATGCGGCGCGCACCATCACAAGAACGAGCGTTCAACAGCCGAATTCGCTCGCACACCGCAACTCAGAGTCGCGTTGGCCGCCGGCGCGCCTACTGAAGCAGGTTCTTGTGAAACACACCGCCCTTCATGATCGCACTCAAATGCGCGCCTTGATCCTGAAAGAGCCCCAAGTCCTTCAACGGATCGCCGTCGACCACGATCAAATCCGCGAACGCGCCAGGTTCCACGACGCCGAGCTTGCCTGTCTGCCGAACGACATCGGCGCCAACCAGTGTCGCTTGCCGGATAATCTCGATTGGCTTCAAGACCGCGGAGCGAAACAGGAATTCGCGCGACTGATCGACCTGCAACTGCCCCAGCAAATCGCTGCCATACGCTACCGGCACGCCCGCACGCTTCGCGATTTCGAGCGACCGCAAGCCGCCGTCGATAACCAGTTCGTTCTTCGCCAACTGGTCGGCCGACATGCCGAACGACCGTCCGCGCTCTTTCATCGCGTAATAGGCGACGAGATTGGCCACCATCAGCGCCCCGCGCTCCGCCATCAGTTTCGCCGACTTGTCGTCGATCAGATTGCCGTGCTCGATCGTGCGCACACCCGCCGTCACCGCACGCGTGATCGCCTCCGGCGTATACGCGTGCGCAAGCACATAGCGGCCGAAATTATGCGCCTCCTCGACGGCAGCCGAAATCTCCGCCATCGAATACTGCAAACTGTCGAGGGGATCCCAGGGCGAAGCAACGCCGCCCGACACGAAAATCTTGATCTGATCGGCGCCTTGGCGCATCTGCTCGCGCACCGCCTTGCGCACGCCGTCGACGCCGTCGGCCGTCTCCAGCACGAAGCTCAACGCGTTGCAGCACTTGCACGGGTCCGCGCCGAAGGTGCGCCGGCGCGAGTCGCCGTGCCCGCCCGTCTTGCTGATCGGCCGCCCGGAGATGAACAAACGCGGCCCCGGGATCAGCCCGGTGTCGACCGCCTCCTTGATC
>JANLXP010000141.1:0-2356 GCA_031365165.1 Alphaproteobacteria bacterium | reverse complement strand
CATCAAGGCCCCGAGATTGCGTTCGTCGAGCGGGCTTGAGAACGAGATGCGGCGCACCGCGCGACCGGCGTTCGTCAGCGTCTCGGCGGTGGCGCGAACTTGGGCCGCGACCACATCCGACATGCCACGGCCCGCAAGGAGCGGCAGGCCGTGCTTTTGCGCCCAGGTGCTGTTTGCCTTCGCGTCGGAGAGCGCGGGCGCGTCGATGAGCGTGAACAGCTTGTCGTTCGGGCCGTCGAGGTAGAGTTGGAGCTGACTGTGCTGATCGACCGGACCTTGCGCGTCGATCGGGGTGGTGCCTTGGCCCTGCTTGCCCAGGCTTTCGGCCCAAAGCTGGCGCCACCATTTCGGAAGCCGCGCGAGGCGGTCGCGATAGACCCACAAGACGCTTTGGCTGAGCGCCACGTCGCGCGCCGCGACGCTTAAGGCGGCGCCATCGATCGCATGCGATGTGCCCGCCATGGCAGCGTCGAGCGTTTCGCGGGCGCCGGTGCGGATCGTCTTCGCGTCGAGGCCAGCGATGAGTGCGGGCACGAGGCCTACGCTACTGAATGCGGAGAAGCGGCCGCCGAGGTCGGGATCGTGCGCGATCACCGGCGCGCCCATGTCGGTCAGGATGGCGCGCAAGGGGTTGGCGCCTTCTTCCGCGATGCCTGCGAAATGATGCTTCAGGTATTTGCCGCCGCCCTCTTCCTCGAGTGCTTCGATGGCGACCAAGAGCTGCATCAGCGTTTCCGTCGTCGTGCCCGATTTGGAGACGACGAGGAAGCGCGTCGTGCGCAAATCCATTAGCGTCAGCATCGTGCGGAAGACCGCGCTGTCGATGCCTTCGACGATATGGAGGCGCGGGTGGCCGACGCGCGGCTGGTAGGCCTGCGTGCCCCAGAATGCGAGTTGGGCCAGCGTCTGTGCGCCAAGGCTGGAGCCGCCGATGCCGAAGACGACGAGGTCGGTCGTGTTCTTCAACAAATGCTCGGCGATTTCGCTGGCGCGGGCGAGGTCGTCGGCGTCATCGACTGAGCGCCTGAGGGCCGCGAAATTCGCGTCGTCCGTTTTGCGCCAGTGGCCGAGCGCGGTTTGCGCCTCGCCCAAGCGCTTGTTGAACGCGCTACGGAGCGGGTCTTTCGCGATGGCAGCGGAGATGTCGTGGGTGAATAGGGTCATTGACCGCGAGATGTAACGCCCGCCCCCTCCTTCGGAAAGGGCAATCCCGGAAACGAAACGGGGGCAGACCCCTGCCCCCGCTTAAACTTTGTGCACAGGGAACCCTCTCGGACGTCTAGAACCAGTCGAACCAGCCGCCGCTTTCGTCGTCCTTTTCTTTCTTCTTCTTGCTCTCGGCGACGGGTTCGGCCGCACCTTTTTCGATGACCGGGGCGTCCTCAACGTGTTTTGCCGGCATCGAAGCGTTCAGACGCTGCTCTTCTTTGGTGGCGTTGATCGGGGTCCCGACCTCTTCCCGTTTGCCGCGCCAGAACAGCACGCTGTCGGCGTAGGATTTGCGCTTGCCGGCTTCGCGCACTTCGCTGCGCAGTTCCTGGCGAATGGTCGGGTCTGCCTTTTCCGCACCCGAGGCACTGATCAATGCTTGCTCGCCTTGAGATGCGGCCGTCTGCCTCGCGGGACCGCCGAGCACTTTCTGAGCGGCGCCGGCGACGTCTGCGTCTTGCGGGCGTGGCGCACCGGGTTGCGGCGCCTTCAATTCGAATGTCGCGGGCACGACGAGCGGTGCGCGCGTGGTGATCGCTGTTTCGTCGGGCGATTGTTTGGCAGCGCCGAGCGACTCTTTAACGCCCGTGCAGCCGGCAAGGCCGATCGTGGCAACCGCAACTACGATTGCCGTCTTACGCAGTACTGTCGTCACGTCTGATCCTCCTTCGCGCCGCGCACCCGAGAACGCCATTCACCGATGACGAGGTCAAGTGCCATGATCACGACTCCCATTACAACTGCCGTGTCGGCGAGATTGAATACGTACCAACCATACCCGAAAGCGTGCAGGTAAAAAAAGTCCGCAACTGCCCCGTAAAGTATGCGGTCGATCACATTTCCCAGGGCACCGCCAATAATCAACCCTAGCGAGAGGGCCAATCGTGTGTCCTTGATCCCGCGCAACCACCATACGAGGAAGCCGGTTACGCCAAGCGCGAAGAACGCGAGCAACCAGCGTTCAAACGGGCTTTGGGCCTGTAACAGGCCGTAAGAAATGCCGGTGTTCCAGACCATCACGATGTCGAAGAACGGCAGCAATTCGATTTGGTGCGGGTTCCGCGCCTGACCCAGCGTTTCGATCCAGCCGAAACCGTGCAGGAACAGAACTTTCCACGCCTGGTCGAGCGCAAGCGCCGCGGCCGCG
>JANLXP010000138.1:0-2449 GCA_031365165.1 Alphaproteobacteria bacterium | reverse complement strand
GGCAGCCCGATCAGGTCGAACGTCGAGAACTTCGCCCCTGCCCGTTCATCGCTGTCATCATATAGGACTTCGACCCCGGCCGCGCCGAGTTTTTGGTAAAGATCTTCGCAAACCTGGCGGGTTTTCGGGTCGTCGGACTTCAAGCTGATGAGGCCTACCCGGTAAGGGGCGACGCTTTCCGGCCAAATGATTCCCGCGTCGTCGTGGCTCGCCTCAATGATCGCGCCGAGCAGGCGCGAAACGCCGATGCCGTACGAACCCATTTCGACGAGCACGTCTTCGCCGTTCGGACCCGCCACCTTCGCGTTCATCGGTTTCGAGTATTTGGTGCCAAAGTAGAAGATGTGGCCCACTTCGATGCCGCGCGCGGCGAGTTGTTTGTCGGCCGGGATTTTCGCGAAAGCTTCGGCGTCGTGCTTCTCATCCGTCGCGGCATAGAGCGACGTGCGCTCTTTGATGTAAGGATCCAGATCTCCGTCGAAGTCGACGTTCTCGGGCACGGCCATGTCGACCAGGTCTTTGTGGCAATAGACCTGGCTTTCGCCGGTGTCGGCCAGGACGATGAACTCGTGGCTCAAGTCGCCGCCGATGGGGCCGGTGTCGGCCTTCATGGGTACGGACTTCAGACCCAGCCGCGCGAACGTGCGCAGGTAGGCCACGAACATCTTGTTGTAGGCGCGCCGCGCGCCGGCCGCGTCGATATCGAACGAGTAGCTGTCCTTCATCAGGAACTCGCGCCCACGCATCACGCCGAAGCGCGGGCGGATCTCATCCCGGAACTTCCATTGGATGTGATAGAGGATGCGCGGCATGTCCTTGTAAGACCGCACGGCCGAACGGAAAATGTCGGTGATCATTTCCTCGTTTGTCGGGCCGTAGAGCAAATCGCGCTCATGGCGGTCCTTGATGCGCAACATCTCCTTGCCGTAGGCGTCGTAGCGTCCGCTTTCGCGCCATAGGTCGGCCGGCTGCAGTGTCGGCATTAGAAGCTCGATCGCCCCTGCCCTGTTCTGTTCCTCGCGCACGATCTGTTCGATCTTGCGCAAGACGCGGTGGCCGAGCGGCAGCCACGAATAGATGCCGGCCGCTTGCTGGCGGATGAGGCCCGCGCGCAGCATGTAGCGGTGGGAGACGATTTGGGCCTCGGCCGGCGTCTCGCGCAGCAGCGGCATGAAAGAGCGGGATACGCGCATCGGGGCTGTGTGATTCTCTGGTTTTCCGGAAAAGACAGTTCTACCGGCCCCGAAAGGCCCACGCAAATCCGGGATTTTAGGGCTCAGCCGCAGCCGATTGGTTGGGCCAGCTTGTTGCTTGCCACCATCTCGTGCGGCTTGACGATGCGCAGGAAGCGGACGGTATAGACCGGGGAGTCGCAAACGGCCGTCGCTTCGAACCGGTCGACGACGATCGTGAGCTTGCCGGTGACCGATTTGATCTTGAGCGCGTCTAACTTTGCGATCGTCGATGGCGAGAGCACAGTCTTTAGGAACGAGCGTCCGTTCGAGAAATAGACGCCGCGCACTGGGCCGTATTCGTTCAGATAGGGAAGCAGCGCGCGCGATGCGGGATCGGGAATGAAATGAAGGTCGGGCTTGGTGGTGAAGCCGTCCGACACGTACGAGCTATTGCGCCCGTAAACGTAGGTGCCGGACAGCATGATGCGCCCGGCAAAGTGCGCTCCATCCATGTCCAATTTGCGCAGCTTCAACGGGCCGCGCTTCGGCACCGCGAACACCATCTGCGTGGTCGGGTTTGTGATCAGCTGGACCTTAGGATTCGATCGCGGCACGTCGGCGTGCGCCGTTTCAAGTGATGCGACGGTGACGAGGGCGATTGACAACACGCGGAATGCGGACATGAAAAAGACTCCCAGGGTGTCCCTGAGAGTCTCTTTGCTTGACGGCATTTCTGTGGCGGCGCCGGCTTATTGCAGCGTGGCGCTGTCCAGATTCAGCTTGTCGACCGGGATGCGGACCACATCGGGCCGCTTTTTCTTCAAGGCGTTGAAGAAGACGGCGCCGTCACCGACCACAACAATCGATGCATTCTTCGGGTCATAGAGTTTGGCGGCGACGTCTTTGGCGGATGCCGGTGTCACGGCCGAGACGTCGGCGACGTAGGTCGTGAGTTTTTCGAGCGGGATACCGAATGTGGCCAGTGTCGCCAGTTGATCGGCGAGACCGGAGGCCGTTTCAACGTCGCGGCCGAAAGAGCCGATCAAGTTCGCTTGGCGTGCGCCGAGTTCGGCTGCGGGCACGTCGGTGCTCATGATCTTCGTCAGTTCTTGGCTCATGAGATCGACGACTTGGACGGCGGACTCGTTCTTGGTTTGCGCGAGCACGATGATTGGGCCGAGGCCCTCGCGTGCCGGGAAGCCGGAGCTGACGCCGTATGAGAGCCCGCGCTTGATGCGGATCTCTTGGTTCAGCCGCGCGGAGTAGCCGCCGCC
>JANLXP010000135.1:0-1201 GCA_031365165.1 Alphaproteobacteria bacterium | reverse complement strand
GGCGGCCTTGGCGCTTGCCGGGAAAATGCGCGGCGCAGGTGCCGCCGCAAGCACCGGTGAAAATTGGCACCCCTTACTCATGCTGGCGCGCAACATTGGCGAAGGCGTGGGCCGCCGTGCTGCCGAAGCGGCGGCGCTGTTCACGGCCGCAGCACCGCCGCCCGCGTCGAATCTCGCGCTGCTGCGCGACATCCGCGACCTCTGCTCGGTCGACGAACGCGTCCGCATAGGTTCGACCGACATGTTGGCCAAGCTGACCGCCGATCCGGAGCGGCCGTGGGCCACCGCCTTTCGCGGCCGCCCGCTGTCCCCGCGCCATTTGGCGGAGCGTTTAGCAAATTTCGGTATTCGTCCCGGCCTCGTGCGCAAGCTCGATGGCGCTGTTGCGCGCGGCTACCGCGGCGAGGCGCTCATTGACGCGTTTTCGCGCTATCTCGTGGATGTTGCCCCAGCCGAGGAGAGCGTCGATGCGTTACAAACAACACCAATGTAACGTCAGTGTAACGCCAACAACGGCGGAAACCCGCCGTTGTAACGCTGTAACGGATTCGATCGAGTCAATTTTCTCAACTGGTCTTCTGCGTACCGTCGACCGTGATCTTGCGGGCGTGCGCAAGCGCCACGCCATAGGGCGTCTCGGTCATCATTTTGACCGGCACGATGAACGTCTTCACCGGCCCGCCGGCGCTGCTTTCGATCGAAGCGAACCAGACGGTGATCGTGGGGATCGATTTGCCCTTGTTCAGGTTCGGCTTAAAGCCCGCGAGCTGCTTATAAACGATCGTGCACTTCTGCGCCGGCCCGCTGTAGCCGCCGTCGGTCTTCAGCTTGTCTTGTCCCGCGGGCGTGAGCTCGATGTCGTAGCGCCGCCGCCCGTCGAACACGCGCACCGTGTCCCCGCAAGGCTTGGCCGCCGAATGCGATACGCCCGACATCGAATAGACGAGGCCGGACAGCGGATCGAGCGTGCCGCGCTTCTGGTCGTCGGAAACCGGAAAACGGTTCGTGTTGTACGCAGGTTCCGCATCGAGCTGGATGCCGGAAGCGGTGTAGGTCAGATCGACCCGCTGGCTCTGCTTTTCATTGACCGTGTTCGACGCATATTTCTTCGGCTGCAACGCAGCACCGGCGACCGTACCGGCCGAGTTCGCGTCGATCACCGCTTCGTAGAACGAGTTGACGACGCCCGCCGTCTTCAACC
>JANLXP010000120.1:0-3357 GCA_031365165.1 Alphaproteobacteria bacterium | reverse complement strand
AAGAGCTGTACGTTGTGCCATCCGCCCACCAGCGCCGCCTTGTCTTCCGTCGTCGGCGCCGAGCACTTGGTGGGCCCACCATTGGTGCGCAATTTCGTGGGCGGTGATGAACGTCACCATGTCGATCTTCGACGGGTCGGCGGCGATCGCCTTCGCGTCCTGCAGGAAGCCGACATCTTCAGAGTAGGCGATGGTGTTCGCGAACGACTGCGCGAAGGTTGCGATCGCTGGGAACTCGATCATCCGCGCTTGGCGGAACTGATAAGGGCCGAACTCGCGTTCGTAAACCTGCATCGACGTCTTCATGACGTTCAGCATCAGATCGATGTTGTAGGCGTGTTCGGGGTGGTAGAAGACTTTCAGTTCGATGCCGTTCCATGCCGTCTGCTTCGTCGCGTAGTTCGCAGATTGGATCGAGAAGAAGTTCTGGATCGGCGTGTCCGATTTGAAGTGCACTGTTCGCCGGCCGTCCTTCGTCGTGTCGGAGACGACGTAGCCCGGAGCGATCGGCGTTTGATCGGCCACGGTCGAGACCGTGATGTCGGAGGTGACCCAGTCGGAGTCAGGACGCAAGTACGAAGTGGCGCCTGCGGTCGGGTCTTCCAATTTCGGCATGCGCAATTCGGCCGGTAGCTTTTGCCGGCGGCGAACCGTCGGGTTCGACAGGAAGTTCGAGCGGTGCGTACCGAGCAGCGGCGACACGGCGAAGTTGTTCAAGAACGTGCCGTTGTCCAAGATCGACGTGTTGTTGCCACTGTTCTTGAACCCTACTTGCTCGAACACCGTCTTGAAGCGGATATGGCGCTGCTCGCCCGGTTGCATCGGCTGATCGAATTTGTAGATGCGGTAGGCGTATTCCTTGTACTCGGTCGCGAGCGTTGCACCGTCGACGTCCAGTCGCTCGATCTTCAGCGTGTCGGGCGAGTTGACGTGAACCTCGGTCAGCGTCGAGCCGCTGCGATTTTCGATGAGGTAGTCGCCCGAAGTGACGGCGCGTATGTCGTGCGGATAGAGTGCGACATTCAGCGTCACGCCGATGATGCGCGGTTGCGGTTGCTTTGCGAACTTCAGGAGCGCGCGCTCGGCGTCGGCCTGTTGTTTTTCCTGCTGATCCTGCGTCTCATATTTGTTCAAGATCGTCGTGTTGTAGAAGATCCAGGCGCCCGTCGTCAGCGCGACGGCAAGCGCCAGCGCGCCGACCGTTCCGGCAGTCCCTTGCAAGCGGCTGTAGAGCCTGGCGAAGCGCGGGCGGTAACGCGCTTCCGTGCCGCGCGGCCAAATCGCGAAGGCGATAATCACCAGGATGAGGGCGATGGCGCTCCAATAGACTTCGAACCAGGCGCGGCCGATCCAGAAATAGCCCTCGCCGTTCATGTCCGAGAGCGGAACGCCGCCGACCGAGCCATAGCGATAGAGCCGGTGGTCGTAGCCCAGGTTTGCCAGCGTTTGGTTCGCGACGATGAAGAGGCCGGTCAAACCCCAGCCGACGAATTTGTGCGGCGAGATCGCTTGCAGGAAGACCGCGAGAATCGCGATGTGCAGGAAGTTGATGAATGTCGGGATCACGTACCAGACCAGGTACTTGCCGAACTCGAAGTTCTGATAGCCCTTTATCGTCTGCACGCCGACCCCGACGCCGACGGCGACCAAGACGGTCAGCAGCAGGACAAACGCGATCGCCAGGATTTTCGGCGCGACGAAGACCCAGTCGGGAACGGGGGCGGCACCGAATAATTCGTGGGACTTACGTTCGCGCTCGCGCCAGACGAGTTCGCCGGCGTAGTAGGCGGCGATCATGAGCGGTGCGATCGAGAACGCGGAAGCCACCTGGTTGATCATTCGCCGGGTGACGGGGAGCAGCGTCCAATCGTCGAACGAGACGCCGGCCCAGACGGACGAGCTTGCGTTCACGATGCCCAGCAAGATCAAAATGAAGAACGCCGGGCTCTTCACGACCTGCGCCATTTCGAACCGCGTCCACTTCCACGCTTGCGCGCGGAGTGCAGCGGCGTCGAAGCGGCGCGTGACGTTGACCGGCATGTAAGCGGTGGTCGGGGCTGCTTCCTCACGCTTGCGCGACGCGCGGCGGACGCCGCGCTCGGTGAAGCTGTAGGCGAAGTAGGCGAACGCCAACAACGCGAATGAGACGGCGAACCAGAGCAACCGGTTCTCGAGCACCAGGCCGTCGAGCGGCGGCATCATCGTGTTGCGGTCCGACGAGGTCCAATACTTGGTCGCGATGCCGACGGGGCCGGAGCCGAAGGGGTCGAACAACGCTGCAAACCGTTCGTTCTTCAGATCGCTCAGCCATTGGACCGAGATGACCGAGGTAATGAAAAGCACGATGACGCCCAAGTAGGTCATCGTCATGGAGCGCACGACGGCTGCGATCGCGAACAGGAAGGCGCTGACGATGAAGAGCGTGGGCACAGCGTAGAGGAAGAAAGCGGTCACGTAGTGCGAGAGCACGAGCGGACCCATGCGCTCCTGGTCGAGCCAGGGCATTTGTGCACCGATCAGGAGCCCAATCGGCACAGCTGCGAATGCGACGACGCTTGCCAAAAAGGCGCCGGTGAACCGGCCGAACAGGTAGTCGAATTTCTTGATTCGGGTCGAGCGGATGATCGGGCCGTAACCGGTGTCGTCGTCGCGCACGACAACGTTCGCGACGAAGGCCGGTGCGATGAAGAGCGAGAAGATGCTCAACACGAGTTGCGCAATCACGATCGCGAACGGCGCGTTGATGTTCGTGTTGCCGGGCGCGCCGATCTGGATGTTCGGGCTTGCGACGGAGCCGAACGCGAAGAGGCCCAAGATGAGGGATGACACCCAGAAGACGGGTGATCTCAGCTGATAGCCGAATTCAAAACTTGCGATCTTGCGGAACATCGGCGCCTCAGTTCTTCACGGCGCCGCCGAGGGCGGTGAAGTAGACGTCTTCGAGATCGGGAGCGACGGGTTCGAAACCGCTGCCTGGGTTCGTGTCGGAAACGACGTGGATCAACGTTCTGCCGCCGACAAGGCGTGAGAGGATGACGTTGAACTGCGACTTCGCTTGGTCGAGTTCGCCCTTTGCGATGAAGGCGCGCCAGACTTTGCCGTTCAGTTCGGCGGTCAGCGCGGTCGGCGCGCCTTGGCGAACGATGTTGCCTTTCGAGATGATCGCCATGTCGGAGCAGAGCTGCGCCACGTCATCGACGATGTGGGTCGAAAGGATCACGACGACGTTCTGGCTGATGTCGGCCAAGAGATTGAGAAAGCGGTTGCGCTCTTCGGGGTCGAGGCCTGCGGTCGGTTCGTCGACGATCAACAGCTGCGGCTGACCGATCAACGCCTGCGCGATGCCGTAGCGTTGGC
>JANLXP010000094.1:0-8719 GCA_031365165.1 Alphaproteobacteria bacterium | reverse complement strand
AGTTGAAGCGGCGGAACGCCGGGCTCATTAATCGCCACAATGTTCGCGTTGCGCGGTGCGCGCCGTCGATCGTGATCTTGCGCGCGTGCGCAAGGGCGACGCCATAGGGCGTTTCGGTCATCATTTTGACCGGCACGACGAACGTCTTTACCGGGCCGCCGGCGGTGCTTTCCATGGTCGCGAACCAAACCGTGATCGTGGGGATTGTTTTGCCCTTGTTCAGGTTCGGCTTGAAGCCCGCAAGCTGCTTGTAGACGATCGTGCACTTCTGCGCGGGGCCGCTGTAACCGCCGTCGGTCTTGAGCTTATCTTGGCCGGCCGGCGTAAGTTCGATGTCATAGCGCCGGCGTCCGTCGAACACGCGCACGGTGTCCCCGCAAGGCTTCGAGGCTGATTGCGAAACGCCCGACATCGAAAAGACGAGACCCGACAGCGGATCAAGCGTGCCGCGCTTCTGGTCTTCCGAAACCGGAAAGCGGTTCGTGTTGTAGACGGGGTCAGCCTCAAGTTGGATGCCGCCGGTCGTGTACGTTAGGTCGACGCGCTGGCTCTGCTTTTCGTTCACCGTATTCGAGGCATATTTCTTCGGCAGCAACGCCGCGCCGGCGACCGTGCCGACGGAGTTCGCATCGATTACCGCTTCATAGAACGAGTTGACGACGCCCGCAGTCTTCAACCGAGACACGGCCGAATAGCCTGTTCCGGAAAAGCTCGACTTGATGCCGACGTTCCCAAGATTGAAGCCGCCGAGATAGACCTGCCACACAAGCTGCACCGAACTCGTCGGCCCCGCGGCTTGCGCGGGCGCAGCGGCGGGCGTCATCGACGCCGTTTCTTCGGCGGAGGCTGTGACCGGCAGGAGCGCGATCGTCGTCGCAAGCAACAAACGTTTCAACATCGATGCAAGACCTCGAGTGTGAGCAGGCGATTGAACGTGGCGTTCCGGAAGGGCCGCCTATATGGTCGGCCTCCATGTTTGAATTGTGGCGGAAATCGAAGGCGCTGTTCAAGCTGCAATCGTCACCAAAATCATGAACGTACATTCATCCGAAGAAGCCAAAATCAAGGACTTAAAGGATGCCGTGGTTGCGGGCGACCGCCGTGCGCTGGCCAAAGCCATAACGCTCGTCGAATCGCGGCAATCCAAAGACGATGCGGCCGCAACCCAGGTGGTGAACCTCGCGCTGCCGCATGCGGGCAAGGCACTGCGCATTGGCCTGTCGGGTGCGCCGGGCGTCGGAAAATCAACTTTCGTTGAAGCCTTCGGCACATGGTTGACCGAACGGGGACACCGCGTCGCCGTCCTCGCCGTCGACCCGTCCTCGCGACGGTCCGGCGGCTCGATCCTCGGTGACAAGACGCGCATGGTGAAACTGGCGCAGGACCCGAACGCCTTCATTCGCCCCTCGCCAGCGGGTACGACATTGGGCGGCGTCGCGCGCCGCACGCGCGAAAGCATGCTCCTCGTCGAGGCCGCAGGGTTCGATGTTGTGCTTGTCGAGACTGTCGGTGTCGGCCAATCGGAGACAGCCGTTGCCGACATGGTCGACATGTTTCTCGTGCTTGTTTCACCCGGCGGCGGCGACGAGCTGCAAGGCATCAAACGCGGCATCATGGAGCTCGCCGATCTCGTGGTGGTGACCAAGGCCGACGGCGATTTGTTGCAAGCCGCCAACCGCGCCGGTGCCGAGTATCAGGCGGCCCTCCACCTCATGCGTCCGAAATTCGAAGGCTGGTTCGCCGAAGTCCGCCTTGTGTCGAGCACTGAGGGCCAGGGCATCGCCGAGATCTGGAGCGACGTCGAGCGCTTTCGCGCCACGCTGGCCCCGTCAGGCGCTTGGGATCGCCAGCGCCGCGACCAGCGCGTGGCTTGGCTCCAGACCGAATTGCGCGAGGGCTTGCTCGCCGCTTTGACGGAAGACCCTGCAATCAGCGCCGAACTGGCCAAACTTGAGGCCGCGGTGGCAAAAGGCGCCATGGCCCCATCCGTGGCTGCTAAGGCCATTTTGGCGCACTTGCGCGCCAAAACTTGACGCCGCTTAGGCGCTTGACCTATAGGTCCGCCCTCCCGCGCGGGCCAAAGCCTTGCGCGGGTTCGCATTTCATCGGATCGGACGGATTTTCATCATGGCACGGCGCTGCGAATTGACCGGCAAAGGCGTGTTGAGCGGACACAATGTCAGCCACGCGAATAACAAGACAAAGCGCAAGTTCCGCCCGAACCTGTCGGAAGTGTCGCTGATTTCCGACAAGCTCGACCGCACGGTCAAGTTGAAGATCTCCAAGCATGCATTGCGTTCGATCGACCACAACGGCGGTCTCGACGCCTTTATCATCAAGCAAAACGACGACAATTTGTCCGACCGCGCCCGCCGTCTAAAGCGCGAAATCGTGCGCGCCGCTGCAAAGGTCTAAAGGCGCACTTGCACCGCCGGTTTGATCTTCGCACCCTGGCACCGCGATTCTGCCGGGAACATGATCAGTAACGTCAACCGTTTGGCCGCTGAAGGCGGCGTCATCGTTTCGCACGCGCCCTCGCGCCTGCCGCGGGCGTTGCGCCTGTTGCGCGACTTCGCGCTGTTGATCGTGCCAGCTGTTGCCGTGACGATGACCCTGCTGATCGCCTGGCAGATGCGTACAGTACCGTTCACGCTGTTCGACGGCGTCTTAAGTCCGCTGCGCCATCCGGAACTCTATCCCTCGAACTGGCTGAACGCCGGCCACGCGATGGTACCCGGCGTCTTCCTGATCGCAAACCTCGTCAACCGCCGTTACGGCGAAGAGTTCGCGCTCGCGCATGTGTTCGTCTCGTGGTCGCTGGTCGTGCTGACAACGTTGGCCATCGTGCTGCGTGCCGACCCGTTGCTGCCGGATCCGGGCGACGTGCCGAGTCTGCGCGTGATGGGCGCGTTCTTGGGCGCAATGTCGATCGGCCAACTGGGCGGTGTCTATGTCTTCGACCGCACGCGTGGCGTCGTCTGGTGGAAGGCGCCGCTGTATAGCGCCCTCACCAGTTCCTTCATCGCCATGTTTCTATTCTACCCGTCCGCCTACGCGGGCAGCGAACCGTTCTGGGCGAACCAAATGGCGATCGACGCAGGAACGAAAGCACTAATGTCGTTCGCGCTGCTGCTGCCGTATCTAGCGCTCCGTCCGATTGTTCGCCCATCCGGCGGCCTCGGCGGTTACTGATCAGTCCTTCAACTCGAACATCATCAGCAACGTCTGCTGTACCGGTGCGTTGAAGTTGTCGTCGGAGACGATATAGACCAGCGTCTCGCCGTCTGCGCCCGTGCGCACGGAAAGACCTTCCATATTGTCGATGATAAAGTTCATGCCAACATCGGCAACGACTTCGCCGTCCATCGTCGCACCTGCGACCACATCCGCGCCCTTGATCCGCCGCAACTCAAAGCCGACGCCGCCCAATTGACTGAACCGGCGCTCCAGCGTCAGCACGTCGCCGTTCGCCAACTGTCGCAGATCCGTCAGATCGAACGGCGCCCGTCGCTTCAGCGTAATCGCTTCGGGGTAGGAACCGTCCTTCAGCAACCACCCGCGAATGTTGCCCGCGTCGTCGTGATAGGCCTCTGTGATCGCAAGCAGGCGCCCATCGTTAAGGCGCGCAATCCCTTCAAGCCCGCTATTCTCAGGCGCCTTCTTCAGTTCGGCCGGCGTCGGCACAACGGTTGGTTTCGCCGCGAGCCCGTCCTTCCCGAACGCATAGCGCCAAATCCGATGGTCGCGCTCGAAGGTGACGAACACGTCGCCATCAAGCGATCCCGTGAGCCCTTCCGCGTCGCCGTCCTTGCCCGAGAGTGCGTGCCCATTCAGGTCCTGCAACGGTGCAATCGCGGTGCCCTTGAAGCCGACAAGCTTGCCGTCGCGATAGCTCAGCGTTCCGGTCAACCAATGGCTTGAGTCTGTAATTCCCAGAAACCGCGCGCCATCGTCCGACACGATGAGCGCCGAGATGCCGCCGAAATCGCCGTCGTCCGATGTAAGCTTGAGCGTCCCGCGATGTCTGAGCTTGCCGACAAACGACTTCGCATCCTCGCCCGTGCTGAACGGCAACGCCATCGCATGCACCTCGAGCGCGCGCGCCGTCTGCTCGGCCGTTGCACTGAACAAATACGCGGCCACCGCCACGGGTGCCGCAAGCGCGACGAGAAGATGAACCCGCTTCACCGCGCCGCCGCCGCGACAGGTGCCTTCGCGGACCGTACTGGCCGCCGCGGGGCAGGGGTGAAGCTCTTCGCGGTGTCCTCGTCGAACAGCTCGGCAAGCTTGTCCGTCATGGCGCCGCCCAACTGCTCCGCATCGACGATCGTGACCGCGCGCTTGTAGTAGCGCGTCACATCGTGACCGATGCCGATCGCAATCACCTCGATCGGCGAACGCATCTCGATGGCTTCGATCACTTCGCGCAGGTGCCGCTCAAGATAATTACCGGCGTTCACCGACAGCGTAGAGTCGTCGACCGGCGCGCCGTCCGAAATCACCATCAGAATGCGCCGCTGTTCCGGCCGCGCGATCAGGCGATTGTGCGCCCACATCAAGGCTTTGCCGTCGATGTTTTCCTTGAGCAAACCCTCGCGCATCATCAGCCCGAGATTCCGCCGCGCCCGCCGCCACGGCGCATCCGCCTGCTTATAGATGATGTGGCGAAGGTCGTTCAGCCGACCAGGCGCCGGCGGCTTGTTCTCTTGCAGCCACTTGTCGCGCGACTGCCCGCCCTTCCAGGCTTTCGTCGTGAAGCCCAGAATCTCGACTTTGACGTTACAGCGTTCCAGCGTGCGCGCCAGAATGTCGGCGCACATCGCGGCCACCATGATCGGCCGCCCGCGCATCGACCCCGAATTGTCGAGCAGAAGTGTCACGACCGTGTCGCGGAACTTCATGTCCTTTTCCATTTTGTAAGAAAGCGGGTGCATCGGATCGACGACCACGCGCGAGAGCCGTGCCGCGTCCAGGATGCCTTCTTCAAGATCGAACTCCCACGTCCGGTTTTGCTTCGCCATCAACTTGCGCTGCAAGCGGTTCGCCAGCCGCGAAACGACACCCTGCAACGCCTGCAGCTGTTGGTCGAGATAGGCGCGCAGCCGCGCCAACTCTTCCATATCGCACAGCTCTTCCGCCGTGATCACTTCGTCGAACTGCTGCGTGAATACCTTGTAGGTGGGCTCGTTCGAGCCTGAGAGCGGATTGTCCGGCCGCCACGGCTGTTTGCCATCGGCGGTGTCGTCAGCTTCCGACCGCGAAGCGCGCTCCTCGGTCTCGACCTCGACCGCCTGCTGCTCGCCGTCCTCGCCCTCGGCTTCGGACATCTCCGTTTCTTCGCTGGAGGCGCCCTGCGGCTCTGACGTCTCGCCCGCGTCGCTGTCGGAGCTTTCGCTGTCTTCCTGCGCGGTCTCGTCGGAATCCTCGTCAGACCCATCCGGGTCCTCGCCAAGCTCGTCGCCGAGCCCCAGGTCAGACAGAATTCGCCGCGTCACTTTCGCAAACGCCGCCTGATCCTTGATGACGTCGTCGAGCCGCGAGAAGTCGCTGCCTGCTTTGGCTTCGATATGCTCGCGCCAAGCCTCGACCACAGCCTTGCCAGCGTTCGGCACGGGCCGTCCGGTCAACCGTTCGCGCATGAGAAGACCGACGGCTTCCGCCAGCGGCGCCTCGCTCCGGTCGCGCGCGTTCGCGTAACCCTTCTGCTTCAACCGCGCCTCAAGTGCGACCTCGAGATTGAGCGCGACGCCCTTCATCGCGATGGAGCCGATGGATTCGACGCGCGCCTGCTCGGCCGCCTCGAAGATCGCGCGCGCGGAAGAACCTGGCGGCGCATAATTCGCGTGCGTCTTGTCGTCGTGCAGCGCAAGCCTCAGCGCAAACCCGTCGGCAACGCCGCGCGTCTGCGCCACGTCGCCCTTCGGCAAGTCGCGGCCGGGCAGGGGAAGGCGCGCCTTCAAACCCTTCAGCGACGGCGGTTCGGTCCCGAACGCAATCTCAAGCTCCGGCTCAGCACCCATCGCCCGCATGGTGTTCGCCACCGCGCGTTTGAACGGATCAGCTGGGCTTTCGGATTTCGTGACCACAGAGGCCGGACCTTACGCCACCATCACCTTCGCCGACGACTCGGGCAATTCCTCGCCGAAACAGCGTTGATAGAACTCGGCCACCGTAGCGCGCTCGAGCTCATCGCACTTGTTCAAGAACGTCACGCGGAAACCGAAGCCGACGTCGTTGAAGATCTCGGCGTTCTCGGCCCATGTCAGAACCGTACGCGGACTCATCACGGTCGAGATGTCGCCGTTCATGAACGCGTTGCGCGTCAAGTCGGCCACGCGAACCATCGCCGCGACCTTCTTCTTGCCTTCCGCGCCCGTGTAGTGCGGCGCCTTCGCCAAGATAATGTCGACTTCTTTGTCGTGCGGCAGATAGTTCAGCGTCGTGACGACGTTCCAGCGGTCCATCTGGCCCTGGTTGATCTGTTGCGTGCCGTGATAGAGGCCCGTCGTGTCGCCAAGACCGATCGTGTTTGTGGTCGAGAACAATCGGAACGCCGGATGCGCGCGGATCACCCGGTTCTGGTCGAGCAGCGTAAGCTTGCCGGATTGCTCCAGCACGCGCTGAATGACGAACATCACGTCCGGCCGGCCCGCATCGTACTCGTCGAACACGAGAGCGACGGGATGCTGCAACGCCCACGGCAGAATGCCTTCACGGAACTCCGTCACCTGCATGCCTTCGCGCACAACGATCGCGTCTTTACCGACGAGATCGATACGCGAGATGTGGCTGTCGAGGTTGATGCGGATACAGGGCCAGTTAAGCCGCGCCGCCACCTGTTCGATATGCGTGGACTTGCCGGTGCCGTGATAGCCCTGGATCATCACGCGCCGGTTGAACGCAAAGCCGGCGAGGATCGCCAGCGTCGTCTCGCGATCAAACCGGTATGCGGGATCGAGGTCCGGCACATATTCATTCGGCTTCGAGAAGGCAGGCACCTTCATCGAAACGTCGATGTTGAACGCCTTCTTGGCGTCGATCGTGGTATCGGGCTGGCTGTCCGTCGCCAGACCGCTTTGTGGCGCTGTCATGCTTTCAGGCTTCCGTGGCAAAGTCGGTGCATCCTCAACTCGCGCGCCCCTCGCGCGAAGAGGAAGCAGGTCTCGTCAAATCAGTTCAAGAATAACCGGATGAGCGCAGTTGCCCATAGGCTTTGATGACTTGACGCAGCCGCTCTTCGGCGCCGCGATCGCCGCCGTTGGCGTCGGGGTGGTAGCGCTTAACCAATTCCTTAAAGCGCGCCTTCACGTCCTGCAAGGTGGCGGTCGCTTCAAGGCCCATCGTATCGAGGCTCGACTGCTGCATCTTGGTCAGCTTCCGCTCCGGCGTGCCGTTACGGTTTGCCGCACCTGTTTTCGCTTCGGACCCCGTTGGACCGTCGTCGAAGATCAGGAACGGATCGACATACGCGCCGCGGAAGTAGAATTGCAGCTTCTCATTGGGCCCCTGCGCGCCGCCGCCGAGCTTCCAAGTGGGCCTGAGACCTACGAGCGTCGCGCGTTGATAGGCGTCGATCTCGCCCGGCGTCATGCCTCTAAAAAAATCCCACGACTGATTGTACTCACGCACATGGTCGAGGCAGAACCAGTAGTATTCGTTGAGCGAGTTCCGGCTCTTCGGCGCGCGGTGCGAACCGCCGCCCTCGCACCCGGGCTTGTCGCACTGACGCGTCGGTTTGATCACAGGCTGGCGTTTGACTCGCAGCTCCTGTGCCCAGCGTGACGCCTGTTTCGTGTTCTCGCCCATGGCACGAAGAAGTATGGGAACGACCGGTTAAGAAGACAAGAAAACCTCTCGCTTGACATTGTTCTGGGAATGACTCACGAGCGCTTTGAAATGACGATTGCAGAAACCATACGGACAAAGCTTGACGCCGCTTTTTCGCCGCTGCGCCTCGACGTGCGCGACGAGTCGGCGCAGCACCACGGTCACGCCGGCTCGCGCGAAGGCGGCGAAACACACTTCCGTGTGGCGATTGTGTCAGTAGCCTTCGAAGGGCTGAGCCGCGTCGAGCGTCACCGCAAGGTGCACGACGTGCTCGACGCGGAACTCAAAGACCGCGTTCATGCGCTCGCCCTGACACTGTTGACACCCGAGGAAGCGTCACGCCGGATGTGACGCCGCCTCGGCAGCTTGCGCCGGCGTGACGCGCAGCGCAGTGATTTGGTTCTTCTGCCGCCGCAGGACTTCGAACTTGAAGCCGTGGAAGCTGAACACCTGCGCGACATCCGGGATCGTCTGTGCCTCATGAATGACGAGACCCGCGATCGTCGTCGCTTCCTCGTCCGGTAAGGTCCAGTTCATCACGCGGTTGAGCTCGCGGATCGTCACCCACCCATCGACATTGACGCTGCCGTCCTGCTGCGGACGAACGCCGGACACCGGCACGTCGTGCTCGTCGCGAATCTCGCCGACGATCTCCTCCAGAATGTCTTCAAGCGTGATCAAGCCCTGCAATGCGCCATACTCGTCCACCACCAGCGCGAAATGCACCCGGCGTTGCAGAAACGCGCGCAGCTGATCCGTCAGCATCGTCGTGTCGGGAATGAACCACGGCTTGGCGACGATCGACATCACGTTGATCGCCTTCACATTGCCTTGGCTGCGCGACATCGCGCGCAGCAGGTCTTTCGCGTGCAAAACGCCGACGATGTTGTCG
>JANLXP010000092.1:0-1115 GCA_031365165.1 Alphaproteobacteria bacterium | reverse complement strand
GGCTTGTAGTCGTCGCCGTTCGCCGTGACGGGCAATGACGCATCGTGCCTGGAAAAGAACGTCGCCAAGTTCGGTACGCGGCGGTGATCGATGTTCTTGTCCGGCGCCTTCAAACCCCACCGTTTCGGATAGACACCGAAGGCACGGCTCATGTCTTCGTGCACCAAGCGCTGCAGATCGATCCCAAGCAGCCGGTAGGCGCGCACGATCTCGTCGGCACAGACGCCGCGGTCTGCCGGCACATCCCCGTTCGGATAGGACAGTTGTTGGTATGACGCGTCGTAAACCACCGGATGCATCGCGCGTTCCTCGGCCGCCGCCGATAGGCGCAAGCCATAGCCGAGCGCCCGGTTCTGCCAGTCCTTGTTAACGCTTGGGTCTTCGGCAGGTCCCATCAGTGCGTTGGCGGCCGACTTCACCGTCTGCGGGATTTGTGGGGCGGCATCGCACGCGCCAAGCATGGCAAAGGAGGCCAACGCACCCATCGTCCGAGCGATCGCGGTCATGGTTTTCATGGTCGCCATGGTGGCTAAGAAAATGGCGCCACTGCGACGCAACCCAGGCCAATCAAGGCAATTGGGCTGCCGACAAAAGTGGCAACTTTTCCGCCACGGACCGTGTTGAATTTGCCGCACCGTGGCCACAACCTGTGGCTGGTCAACCTTCCTTCATTGACTCGTGCAGCCTCCACGTGTGGTCTTAAGGCGGGGAGCCAATGGTGGGGGGCAAGGGCATGAAAATGCCTGCTTTCCCTCCTTCCGTGGCTGTGAATTCTAAGTTGCAGGTAGGGGGAAACTAAGTCATGACGAAGTTTAACGTCGTACGCACCGGACTACTCGGATCAGCGGCGGCTTTCGCACTAGTTGGGGCCGCAAACGCGGTCGAAGCCGAATTTGGCGACGTCCAAATCACCTTCGACACGACCGTGTCGATGGGCGCCTCGATGCTCACCGAAGATCGGAACACTCAGTTCCTCGGCGAAGCAAATGGCGGTCCGATCGACCCGCGCAACAATGTGGCGCTTGGCGGTGTGAGTCTGCCGAACGGTGTGCTGGTTGCCCCGTTCAGCGGCTTCGACCGCGTTTGCGGCCCCAACTAGTGCGAAAGCCGCCGCT
>JANLXP010000055.1:0-13036 GCA_031365165.1 Alphaproteobacteria bacterium | reverse complement strand
GCCATCTGCGAGAGCAGCCGGTTCACGCCGTGCGTCATCTCCGTGCGCATCGAGCTTTCGATGATGCGGCGTGTGTCCGACGTGATTGACGGGAACTGCGTTTGCAGTGCCGCCATCTGCGCCGGGATTACCCGATCGATTTGTTCCATGACCGACTTGCGGCCGCCCATGGCCTCAAGCAAATCAGTTGCTGCAGCGACGCGTGAATTCATTTCGGCCTGAGCGACCGGCGCATTGGCCGTAGGTGCCGCCGTGGCTACGAACGGCGACACCAACATCGCAAGGCACGTCACGCTTAAGACGAAGATGGAGTTCGTCATCAGCCCTACCCAGTTTTTACGTTTACTTACCCATTCTTCCTGCTGACCGGACACTTCCCACGGCGTCCGGCTTTCTTCACGTCACTTCAATTCAATCGCGTAGTTCTCGATCACGGTGTTTGCGAGAAGCTTTTCGCACATCTCAGATAGCTTAGAACGTGCACGGGCCTGATCGGTTTCCGCAAGTTCGATTTCGATCACTTTGCCTTGACGAACATCGTTCACGCCGGCGAAGCCCAAACGGTCGAGTGCTTGTCCGATCGCTTTCCCTTGCGGATCGAGAACACCCGATTTCAGCATCACTGTAACGCGCGCTTTCATTTGACGAGCACTGGTCCCTTTCGTTCCGGATTTTGTACTTCGGTCAAAATACCCAACCGCCTTGCAACTTCACTATACGCTTCCGTGACACCACCCAGATCTCTGCGGAACCGATCTTTGTCCAACTTTTCGTTGGTTCGGATATCCCAAAGCCGCATCGAATCCGGACTGATTTCGTCAGCGAGAATGACACGCATCATGTCTTGTTCCCAGTGCCTTCCGAATTCAATTTTGAAATCCACAAGTCTAATCCCCACACCGAGGAACAACCCTGAGAGGAAGTCGTTGATTCGAATCGCCAGTGCAGTGATGTCGTCAAGTTCTTGCGGTGTCGCCCAACCAAATGCCGTGATGTGTTCCTCGGTTACCATCGGGTCATGCAACTTGTCGTTCTTCAGGAAGAGTTCGATAATCGATCGCGGGAGTGCCGATCCTTCATCGAGGCCCAGACGTTTCGCCAGCGATCCGGCAGCGACATTGCGCACGACAACTTCGAGGGGAATTATTTCGACGGCGCGGATCAATTGCTCGCGCATGTTCAAGCGGCGGATGAAGTGATTCGGCACGCCGATCTGCGTCAGCTGCGTCATCAGATATTCGCAGATACGATTGTTGAGGACGCCCTTGCCTTCGAGAACGGCCGTCTTCGTCGCATCAAACGCGGTCGTGTCGTCCTTGAAGTATTGGATCAGCGTGTCGGGCTCAGGACCCTCGTAGAGGATCTTCCCCTTGCCCTCGTAGACGAGCTTGCGGTTTTTCATCTGCCTGTCCGGGTTTGCGGCCTTCGCATTGGCCCATGCCATTAATGGCTAAGCGCCCGCATCAGGGTGTTGAATGACCCTCGGCGAGCGCTATCTGACAGTAGCGCAAATGCGGCCTTTGGCACAATGCGGGGCGTTGCGCGATATGTCGCCGTTGACCTAGTGTCCGGCCAAACGCTCAAGGAGAAGAAAATGTCCGGTTTCGACAAGCGCCGCGAGGGCTACGAGAGTAAATTCGCCCACGACGAAGACCTGAAATTCAAGGCAACGGCGCGCCGGAACAAGCTCTTGGGGTTGTGGGCGGCGGAGAAAATGGGCCTCGCCGGCGAAGCTGCCGACGCTTACGCGAAAGAAGTCGTGAAGGCCGATTTCGAAGAAGCGGGCGACGAAGACGTTTTCCGCAAGGTTCGCGGCGATCTCGACGCCAAGAAGGTCGCGGTTTCCGACCACCAAATCCGGCGCGAGATGGAAGACTTGATGGCGACCGCCGTCGAGCAAATCATGTCGACGAAATAGCGCGACCAGCAGGCGAATTTCCGGTTATTATTCTCCCCAGATTATTTCGGGGGACGCGATGATGCGCGCATTCGCCTTTGGGGTGTTGAGCCTGGTTCTGGCGGCGGTTGCCGTGGGCGACCCGACGTGGGGCTACTACGGCGGCGACCAAGGCGGCCTGCGCTACAGCACTGCCGCGCAGATTACGCCCGCGAACGTCGATGACCTTGAGCAGGTGTGGACGTACTCCACCGGCGACCTTGCCAAGCGCGACAAAGACACGATGCGGCGGTCGAAGCTGCAGGCCACGCCCATTCTTGCCGGCGACAAGCTTTATCTCTGCTCTTCGTTCAACGAGGTGATCGCGCTCGACCCCGAAACGGGCAAGGAGATTTGGCGCTTCGATCCGAAGATCGCTACCAAAGACGTCGACCCGGCGAACGGCTTCAATTGCCGCGGCGTTGCGCATTGGGCGTTTTCGGGAGACGCGCTGTCGGCGCCTGTGGCTTGTCCGGATCGCATCATCGCGCCCACCAGCGACGGACGCGTGATTGCGCTCGACAGCACGAGCGGCAAGCCTTGCGTGGGCTTTGGAACGAACGGCGAGGTGAAGCTCGATCCCGGGATGGAGCTTTTGTGGCCTGGCGAGTTTCAGATTACCTCAGCGCCGGTGATCGTCGGAAACGTCATCATTGTCGGCTCGTCGATCGGCGACAATGCGCGGGCCGTGGCACCGCACGGAACGGTGCGCGCGTTCGACGTCATCACAGGCGCGCCGAAATGGTCTTGGGATCCCGTGCCGCGCGATGCGAAAGATCCGGCGACCGCGACCTGGGGCGATGGCTGGAAAGATGTGGGCCACGCGAATGTCTGGGCGCCAATGTCGATCGACGTTGAGCGCGGGCTTGTCTTTATGCCGACGTCGTCGGCGAGCCCGGACTTCTTTGGTGGTTTGCGGCCAGGCGACAATAAGCACGCGAATTCGGTGGTGGCGCTGAAGACTGAAACCGGGCAACTGGTCTGGGCGTTTCAGACCGTGCACCACGACATTTGGGACTACGACAATCCGGCACAGCCGACGCTTGCGACAATTGACGTCGAGGGCAAGCCGCGCGATGTCGTCATCCAGCCGACGAAGCAGGGCTTCGTATTCGTGCTGGACCGCGACACCGGCGTGCCTGTGTTTCCGGTCGAAGAACGTCCGGTGCCGCAAGGGGCAGTCGCGGGTGAGCCTCTCTCGCCCACGCAACCATTTCCGACGCATATCCCGCAGCTCGTGCCGACCAAGATTTCGGCTGACGACGCATTCGGCGTGACGCCATGGGATCGTGCCGCTTGCCGCGAAGCGATCGCTGGCGGGCGGAATGAGGGCATCTACACGCCACCCTCGGAGAAGGGGACGATCATGTTCCCGTTCACTGGTGGCGGCGTGAATTGGGGCGGCGTGTCGATCGACCCCGTGAGCCAGACGCTCTACGCGAACACGTCGCGCGCTATGCACCGCATCACGCTTGTTCCGGCCGCCAATGTCGATGCGTTGCGCGAGAAGTTTCCGGACAAGGAAATCTCGCGCCAGCGCGGCACGCCCTTCGGCATGATCCGCGAGGTTTTGCTCTCGCCCATCGGTATGCCGTGCAATCAGCCGCCGTGGGGCGTGCTGACCGCGGTTGATCTGAAGAGCGGGAAGGTGAAGTGGGAGCAGACGCTTGGCACGACGGAAGAACTCGCGCCCCTGGGCATCGCCTTCAAGTGGGGGACGCCCAGCATTGGCGGCTCGGTCGCGACGGCAGGTGGGCTGGTGTTCATCGGCGCCACGCTCGACAAATATCTGCGCGCCTTCGACGCGAAGAGCGGTGAGGAGATTTGGCAGGGCCGGCTTCCGGCTGCAGGTGCCGCGACGCCGATGACGTATGTTTGGAAGGGGCGTCAGTACGTTGTGATCGCGGCCGGCGGGCGCGGTGATGCCGGCATTGCGCCCGGGGATAGTTTCGTCGCGTTTGCTTTGGCGAAGCCTGGCGAAGCGAAGGGGACCTATTGGTCGCGCAAAGTCGACCGGCCGGGCGGGCGGATGTGGATCAACTTCGGGCTGATCTTCGCCGGTTCGCTTGTTGTCGTCGGCGGATTGTGGTGGCTCATTCGGCGCTTGCGGTCACGCAAGTAGCGCCTTGGCGATGAGCCCCAACGCGGCGCTCGCACCAAGAAGGGCCAAGATCGGTGCCTTGAAGCGCAGCAGTGCGAGCAGCGCTGCTGCCGCGATGGCGAGTGTGACCGGGTCGAGCGATGCTGGATCGGGAACCTCCACATGCAGCGGCCCCCAGTTCTGCATTTCGACTTTCGCGAAGATGACGTGAAGCGCGAACCAGATCGCGAGATTTAGGATCACGCCGACGACGGCCGCGGTGATTGCGGCGAGTGCGGCGGAGGCAGCGCGGTTTTCGCGCAGCCGTTCAGCGTACGGCGCGCCCGCGAAAATCCAGAGGAATGACGGCGTGAACGTCACCCAGAGCGCAACGGCTGCGCCAGCGATGCCCTGGAGCATTCCGCCTGTGCGGAAACCGGCGAGGAAGCCTACGTGTTGCAGCACGAGGATGAGCGGGCCTGGCGTCGTTTCGGCGAGCGCCAGACCTTCGAGCATTTCGGGCGCCGTCAGCCAGTTGTAGGTGGCGACCGCTTCCTGCGCGACGTAGGCGAGGACGGCGTAAGCGCCGCCGAACGTCACCACCGACATCGTCGAGAAGAAGGTCGCGAGCTTCGTGAAGACGCTGTCCGGGCCCAATATGAGCGCGACGCCAAGCACGGGCGCCAACCAGATTGCGAGCCAGATCAAGATGGTCGTTGCGGTGCGGCCGCTGGTTGCTTTCGTGTGCGAGAGTTCGCCACGGGCCACGGCTTCGTCGATGGCGAAGGTGCTTTGCGCCGTGCCGTCGTGGGTGGCGTGGCCTTTGGCGCGGAATTGGTCGGGGGCGTAGTTCCCGCCGACGATGCCGGCAATTGCTGCAGCGAGGACGACGAGCGGGAAGGGGACGGCGAAGAAGAACAGTGCTGCAAACGCGGTGGCGGCGATCCAGATCATCGCTGGGCCGGTGAAGGCGCGCTTGGCGATGCGCAGGATAGCCTCGATCACGATCGCGAGAACTGCTGCCTTCACGCCGTAGAAGATCGCGTTCACGACAGCGAGGTCGGCGTAGTTCACGTAGAGGATGCTCAAGGTGAGCATCACGAGTGCGCCGGGCAGGATGAACAGAAGGCCTGCAGCCAGGCCACCCTTCACGCCATGCATGAGCCAGCCGACGTAGGTCGCCAGTTGCTGCGCCTCGGGTCCCGGTAGGAGCATGCAATAGTTCAGCGCGTGGAAATAACGCGCGTCGCTGATCCAGCGTTTTTCCTCAACGAGGAGTTTGTGCATGAGGGCGATCTGCCCTGCCGGTCCGCCGAAGTTGACGCAGCCGATATAGGCCCAAACTTTGAGTGCCTCGCCGAAGGAAGGCAGTGGCGTCATTTCTTGGCAGCCGCGAAGATCTCGCCGACGTTCGGCCAGTTGATCGCGCTCATAAAGGCGTCGACGTAAGCAGCGGCTTTTGCTCCATAGTCCATGTGGTAGGCGTGTTCGTACATGTCGAGCGCGAGGATCGGCGTGGCGCCGGCGACCGTCATCGTGTGATCGGCGGCCCAACTGTTCACGAGGCGGTTGTCGCGCGGCGAATGACACAGGAGAACCCAACCCGAGCCGCCGCCTTGTGCTTTGCCCATCGCGGCGAACTCGTTGCGCCAAGCATCGACGCTACCGAAGTCGCGCTCGAGCGCGCGGGCGAGTGCGCCGCCGGGTGAGCCGCCTGGTCCGAGATTTGCGAAATAAAGTTCGTGAAGGATCATCGAGTTCATCGCCACGAGCTCTTCGCGCTTCAAGCCGTTGATCGTGAAGTTCGCCACCGCCGTCCAATCGAGCGTTTTGAGTTGCGCCTCAATAGAGTTCAGCCGTTTCACGGCGCCGGTGTAATTGTTGTCGTAGTGGCTGGTCAGCAGTTTGGCGGACAGACCCGCCACTTTGTTCGGGTCGAAAGGCAGGGGTTTCGTTTCATAGGCCATTGTGGTTTGACCATTCTCGCGCGCGTGCGCGGGTTCGACGCCGACGGCGGCTACGACCAAGGTCGCGGCGCCGGTGGCGAGGATGTGACGTCTGTTCGGTGTGTGGGACATGGCTTCGCTCCCGCTGTTGGGTGCGATCCTATTCGATTTTCGGGGGCCAAGCGTGCTTTTCGTCGCGTGCCTCCAGGGCCCAGGCGTAGAAGGCGTCGTACATCGTGAGGCCGTGACTTAGCATCTCATGATCGTCGGCGTACATGCGCGAGAGGCCGAGCGACATCGCGTAGAGGCCCGGCGATTCGGGTGTTAGGTCGAGGCGGCTCGTGTCGGCGCCGCGGACAATCTTCGCCAGATAGGCGAGGCCGGTGGCGTTGAGCGCGAAGCGTTCGACAAAGGCATCGAACGAGCAGCGTTCACCGTCGTGCTCGAACGGCGCGCCGGGAACATCGTAGGCGACGGCTTTTTCGCGTTCGGCAGTTGCGAACACTTCTTTCGCTGGCACGTAGAGGAACTCGGCCTTCGGGTCGACGAAGCGCAAAATCAACCACGGACAGGCTATGCGGTCGATCTTCGGGCGTTCGCGCGTGACCCATTTCGTCGGCCGGCGTGCGCCAAACAGTTTGTCGAGTTCTGAAGCTATTTTCGGGGACGTGCTCATCACAAGCTCCTCGTTGTCTCAAACGAGGCAGAGCTTGGATGGATGACCATCTGAAAGCACCGGGAGCCTGCCGCTGTCCCGATGAAGGGAACATAAGCCGGCCGTGCAGCCGGTTCAAGAGTGGCTAGAATCGGCTGCCGCGGTTGATTTGGATTTCCTGGGAGGCGGCCATGATCAGCAGTAAGCCGACGAGCGCCGCGAAGAAGGTGAAGTACACACCCTGAATACCTAAGGCGACGAGCAAGAAGCCGATCGCGACGCCGATGTAGGCGGTGATCAGGCGCGCGCGGCTGGTGGGCATGAAGTTCGAAAGCACTGCCGCCGTAATGTGACCGCCGTCGAGCGGATAGCCCGGCAGCAAGTTGAACAACCCCAGAAAGATGTTCACGTAGGCTAGGTTCCTGACAATCCAGTTCGTGCCTTCGACATTTGCCGCATACCAAAACAGCGCAGCGCCGATGAGGAGATTGACGGCGGGGCCTGCGAAGGAGACGACCACCTGCTGAAACGGCGTGCGTGGGTTGCCGGCCAACCGGGCGTAACCACCGAAGAAGGTAAGCGTCACGTCGAGGGTTCGGATGTTGAACAGCCAGCCGCCGAATGCGTGCCCCATCTCATGCAGATAGATGCAGAAGAAGAGCAGGACCGAAAACGTCGCCGAGTCGAGCGCGCCTTGGACACCGCCATCGCGCAGCCCGTCGACGATGTAGAAGGCGGCCAGCAGGAACAGGCTGACGTCCAGGCGGACCATGACGCCGAAGATCTTGCCCAGTGCGACTGGCGTTCCCATGCCCATGTGACGGCTCCTTTAGCCGAACACGCGGCGGAAAATCGTGTCGACGTGCTTCAGGTGATAGGCGAGATCGAACAGGCCTTCAAGCTCGTGGGCGGGTAGGGCCTTTGTGACCTCTGCGTCCGCTTTTAGGTTGTCGAGGAATGAGGCGCCGGTGCGGCCGTGGTGCATGTTCTGCCAGACAGGCATCGCGTTGCGCTGCACCAAGCGGTATGCGTCTTCGCGGGCGACGCCTTTTTGCGTGAGCGCCAGCATGACGCGCTGCGAATGGATGAGGCCGCCGAGTAGGTCCAGATTGCGCTGCATGCGCTCAGGGTAGACGACAAGCTTTTCGATCACATCGGTGAGGCGGTTTAGCGCGAAGTCGAGCGTGATCGTGGCGTCGGGGCCGATCATGCGCTCGACCGAGGAATGCGAGATATCGCGCTCGTGCCAGAGTGCCACGTTCTCCATCGCGGGCTGCGCGTAGCTGCGCACCATGCGCGCGAGGCCGGTGAGATTTTCCGTCAACTCGGGGTTGCGCTTATGCGGCATGGCGGTGGAGCCCTTTTGGCCTTCGGAGAAATACTCCTCGGCCTCGAGAACTTCGGTGCGCTGCAGGTGGCGGATTTCGGTGGCGACGTGTTCGACGGAGCTGGCGACGACCGCGAGTGCCGCAAAGAACGCGGCGTGACGGTCGCGCGGGATCACTTGCGTCGAGACCGGTTCTGGTTTGAGGCCCAGCGCTTTGGCGACGTGTTCTTCGACACGCGGGTCGACTTGCGCGAACGTGCCGACGGCACCCGAGATGGCGCAGGTTGCGATCTCGTCACGGGCGACGATCAGGCGTTGCTTGGCGCGTTCGAACTCGACGTAGAAGCCCGCGAGCTTCACGCCGAACGTCGTGGGCTCGGCGTGGATGCCGTGGCTGCGGCCGATCGTTGCCGTCGCCTTGTGCTCCAACGCGCGCTTCTTGAGGGCGGCGAGGAGCTTCTCGGTGTCGGCAATCAGGAGGTCCGTCGCGCGTTTCAGTTGAACGCTGAGGCAGGTGTCGAGCACGTCGCTGGACGTCATGCCTTGGTGCACGAAGCGGGCGTCGGGGCCGATGAACTCGGCGAGGTGGGTCAAGAACGCGATGACGTCGTGCTTCACCTCGCGCTCGATTGCGTCGATCTTGGCGACGTCGAATTTCGCGGCGCCGCCTTTTTCCCAGATCGTCTTGGCGGCTTGTTTTGGGATGACGCCTAAGTTCGCCAGCGCGTCGGCCGCGTGCGCCTCGATTTCGAACCAGATGCGGAACTTCGTCTCCGGCGACCAGATCGCCGTCATCTCGGGGCGGGAATAGCGTGGGATCATGCCACTGCTTTCAGCGATTCTTCCAAGATCGACAAGCCCTCTTCCAACACTTTATCCTCAACCGTTATCGGGACCAGGATGCGCACGCCATTGCCGTAAAGGCCGCAGGTGAGGAGGATCAGCCCGCGTTTCAGCGCTTCGGCGGTTAACTTCTTCGTGCGTTCGGGGTCGGGCTCGTGCGCGCCGCGGCTTTTGACGATGTCGAAGGCGACCATGGCGCCGAGGCCGCGGATGTCGTCCATCGGCGGCAGATCGTTCCGCATCGACATTTGTTTGAGGCGCGCGATCAGCTTCTCGCCGAGCACGACCGCCTTGTCGAGGATGCGCTCTTCCTTGATCACATCGAGCACGGCGATGCCGGCCGCACAGGCGACGGGGTTGCCGGCATAGGTGCCGCCGAGGCCGCCGGGGTCGGGCGCGTCCATGAGGCTCGCGCGGCCGATGACGGCCGAGAGCGGCATGCCGCCGGCGAGGCTTTTGGCCGTTGTGATCAGGTCGGGCTTTACGCCGGAATGTTCGATCGCGAACAGTTTGCCGGTGCGGGCGAAGCCGGATTGGATCTCGTCGGCGATCAGCATGATGCCGTGCTTGTCGCAAACGGTGCGGAGCGAGCGCAGGAAGTCGAACGGCGCAGTGTAGAAGCCGCCTTCGCCTTGCACGGGTTCGATGATGATGGCGGCGATGCGCGTGGGTTCGACGTCGAACTTGAAGAGGTTGTCGAGGGCGGCGAGCGCTTCTTCCGAGGTGTGGCCGTGGCTTACGATCGGGAACGGCAGGCGGTAGACGTCGCCCGGCATGTCGCCGAAGCCCGCTTTGTACGGCACGACTTTGCCGGTCAGCGCCATGCCCATGAACGTGCGGCCGTGGAACGCGCCGGAGAAGCTGACCACGCCGGAACGCTTCGTCGCGTAGCGCGCGATCTTGACCGCGTTCTCGACGGCCTCGGCACCGGTGGTGAAGAATATCGTCTTCGCCGCGCCTTCGACCGGGGCGGCGGCGTTCAGTTTCTCCGCGAGCGCGATGTAGCTTTCGTAAGCGTTCACCTGAAACGCCGTGTGCAGCGCGTTCGCCATCTGCGCGTCGATGGCCTTCATCACCTTCGGATGGCGGTGGCCGGTGTTCTGCACGCCGATGCCGCCGACGAAGTCGATGTAGCGCTTGCCCTCGACGTCCCAGATCTCCGCATTCAAGGCGCGCGCCGCGAAGACGGGATGTGCGGTGTTGACGCCGCGTGGGACCGCGGCCTGGCGGCGGGCGAGGAGTTCAGCGTTCGTGGTCATTTTTTCGCGGTCTCGCGTTCTTCGATTTCTCTCGCGCGTTTGAACGACGGGCGCGCTTGGGCACGCTCGGCGTAGGCGACGAAGGCTGGGCGTTTGTCGACCATTCCGAATTGCATGCCAAAGCCGAGACCGGACGCGAGGTAAAGGTCGGCTGCGGTGAATTGATCGCCGAAGAGCCACGGGCCGGGCTTTATCGCGGCTTCGAGCACGTCCATGGCGCGGTCGTAGTCACCCCAACCGGCCTGGAAGCTATTCGGTTTCGTGCCCATGCGTTTTTCCATCATGACGGGTTCGATCGTGGTGGCGTCGAACATCAGCCATTGCAGGAAGCGGCCGCGGCGCGGATCGGTGGGTAGCGGTGCCAATTTCGTCTGCGGAAATTTGTCGGCGACGTAGAGCAAGATCGCCGCCGTCTCGCCGAAGCCGACGCCGTTGTCTTCGAAGCCCGCGACCTTACCCATCGGGTTGATCTTTTTGTAGGCGTCGGTCGGATGTCCAGGCGCGCGAATGTCGACCTTCACAAGTTCATACGGTTGGTCGGCTTCCTCCATCATCCAGAGCGAGGTGAACGCGCGTGTTTGCGGGCAGTAATAGAGTTTCATGATCCAATTCCTCCCATGGCGAGATATTTCACTTCGAGGAAATCCTCGATGCCGTATTTCGAGCCTTCGCGGCCGATGCCGCTTTCTTTCATGCCGCCGAAGGGGGCGACCTCTGTTGAGATGATGCCTTCGTTGATGCCGACGATGCCGTATTCGAGTGCCTCAGCCACGCGCCAGACGCGGCCGATGTCGCGCGCATAGAAATAGGCGGCGAGGCCGTATTCGGTGTCGTTGGCGAGGCGGATCGCGTCGGCTTCGGTCTTGAAGCGGAAGAGCGTTGCGACGGGCCCGAAGATTTCTTCCTGAGCGATCGCCATTTGCGTGTTCACTTCGGTCAGGACCGTCGGTTCGAAGAAGGTTTGGCCGAGTGCGTGGCGCTTGCCGCCGGTGGTGACCTTTGCGCCTTTGCTCGTTGCGTCTTTGATCAGTCGCTCGACCTTCTCGACCGCTTCCATGTTGATAAGCGGGCCCTGCATCACGCCATCGCCCAAACCGTCGCCAACCTTTAGCGCAGCGGTTGCGGTCGCGAGTTTTGACGCGAAGGCGTCATAGACCTTGTCTTGTACGAACAGGCGGTTCGCGCAGACGCAGGTTTGGCCCATGTTGCGGAACTTCGAGAGCATTGCGCCCGTGACCGCGGCGTCGATGTCGGCGTCGTCGAAGACGATGAACGGTGCGTTGCCACCGAGTTCGAGCGAGACCTTCTTCACCGTCGAGGCGCATTGGCGCATCAGAAGCTTGCCGATCTCGGTCGAGCCGGTGAACGAGAATTTGCGTACAATTGCGTTGCCCGTCATTTCCTGGCCGACTCGTGACGAGTGTTTCGTCGTCACGATGTTGAAGATGCCCTTCGGGATCCCTGCGCGTTCCGCCAGCACGGCGAGTGCTATGGCGGAGAGCGGCGTTTCGGCGGGTGGCTTGATCACGATCGGGCAACCGGCGGCGAGTGCGGGGCCGCATTTGCGCGTGATCATCGCAATGGGGAAGTTCCAGGGTGTGATCGCGGCGACGACGCCGATCGGCTGTTTCAAAACGATGATGCGGCGACCGGCTTGCGTCTGCGGAATAACGTCGCCGTAGATGCGTTTGCCCTCTTCCGCGAACCATTCGATGAACGAGGCGCCATATGCCACTTCACCACGCGACTCGGCGATGGGCTTGCCTTGTTCGCTCGTCATGATGACGGCGAGGTCTTCAAGGTTGCCCATCATCAGGTCGAACCATTTGCGTAAGACTTGCGCGCGTTCCTTCGCCGTCTTTGCGGCCCAGGCCGGCCACGCTGCATTCGCCGCTTCGATAGCGCGGCGCGTTTCCGTTTCGACCATATCCGGCAAGCGCACGAGCACCGCGCCGTTCGCCGGGTTTGTCACTTCAAACGTTTCACCTGAATCAGCGCTCGCCCATTCGCCGTCGATGTAGGCCTTATCGCGTAGAAGTTGCGGATCTTTCAGGCGCATTGGCGGTTCTCCCGAGGGCATTCGTGAACGGTCTTTTAGACCCTTCCACCTGCCTTGCGGAAGGTGGGGGCGGCGTGCAAGTTGCGCGCTCTTTTCCGGCACTTTCTAGGATCAGTTTATGCGCCTCTTGGGCATTGTGGTCATGAGTTCTCTGCTCACCATCGTTTCGGCCTGCGCAACGATCGACGGCATGAACCCGTTCGGTTCGTCGAAGACCGGCGTCACAGCCGCAACCGCGACGTCGACGACGCCCGGCCTCGCGATCGACCGCAAGACCGGCTATCCGCCCTACGCGATGATGAAGGGAACCGTGCTGATCGCACCGCACGGCGGCAAGCGCACGGACTATTATTTCTGGCTGAACGAGAAGAACACCGAGAACGTCGTTCGCTACCTCGAAGAGGAAAACAAATACGCGGCCGAGGTGTTGCAGCCGACGGCGGACCTGCAGAAGACGCTGCGCGAGGAGATGCGTGCGCGTGCCGGGGCCGTGCAGGGGACGCCACCGTTCAAGGACGGCGGCTATTGGTACTATGAGCGCTACGCGGCTGGAGCGGATTACCCGGTGATCGCGCGGCGCAAGGGTTCGATGGAGGCGCCGGAGGAAATCCTGCTCGACGGGCAGCTGGAAGGGCCGCGCCGGCAGCAGTTCAAGGTGAACAATTACGGCGCTTCGCCGGATGGGAACATCTTCGCCTACGCGGTCGACTACGCGGGCGACCGTTGGCACAACATTATTCTGCGCGACATGCGCACCGGTACGACGCTGTCAGACAAGATCGAGTACGCGGCCTCCGACTTCGCGTTCGCGAGCGACAACAAGACGTTTTTCTACCTGAAGCTCCAGGCGGGAACGGCGCGCGCCTACAAGCTGATGCGCCATGTCGTCGGCACGGACGCGAAGGCGGACAAAGCGGTCTTTGAAGAGAAG
>JANLXP010000039.1:0-2167 GCA_031365165.1 Alphaproteobacteria bacterium | reverse complement strand
CTTCCCCCCGACACCCGCAAGGTCGAGGACCATCCCGGGTGGTTCAAAATGGGTGAGACGAACTTGCAGCTCGGAGCGCACGAAAAAATTGGGCGCCTCGTTCAACCGCAAATCGGGCACCTCGTCTTGTTTCCATCGTATTTCTGGCACGGGACGATGCCGTTCCAATCGGACAGCGAGCGCTTGACGGTCGCTTTCGACGTCGTGCCGGTATGATCGAACTAAGCGACGGAAAACCACCCGGTGATGCTGTACCGGCTTTCCTGCACGAACGGCGGAACATAGGTCACCGCGTGGTTCGTCGGCACCTCGAACAGGTTCAGCACGTTGAAGCGCGGAACGAGGCCCCACTCGACATTGCCTTGCGCGTCATAGAACTCGAGCAGACCGCCCCAATCCGGCCGCCACTTCCGCGTGAAGCCGAGCACATAGGCGATCCGGCGCTTGTTGCGCGCGTCGAAATCGTTGTGAAAGGTCAAGAAATTGCCGCGCGAATAAAGCGTGGCCTGGCCGTCCGCCTTCGCCAGACCCGTCACCCCTGTTACCCGCTCTATGAACTGCCGAAACGGCGCTGCGTTGATCGCCTCGATCACGCCATGTAGCGGATGGCCCACATCGCGCTTGTTCACAATCGCATCGACGATCGGATAGCTTGAGTAGACGTACTGAAAGCCGCTCTGTGCATTGCGGATGCACTCGTTCATCAACTCTGCGACGCCAGCGCGGCCCATTGCGCCAAGCTGTTCCTGGCTGAGCGTGACGGCTTCGCTCCCCCGATTGAACGCAAGCATCCATTTGGTGTGGCGTTGCAAAACCTCGGAGATCCGCTCGGCAGCCGCGGCCTCAAGAGCATTGTTAATTTGTATTCTGCGCCGCCCCGCGAACTCGCTCGCGAGCGCGCGCGTATTCAGGTCAGGGTTGAGCATCCGCAACCTTCAGGCCTCCAAACTCGAGACCAACGCAAAGTCCGGAAGACTTGGTTAACATCAGACAAATCATTGAAAAAACGGGAAATTTCGCCCCTCACGTGTGACAAAAGCTTAGCGCACAATGTGCTCGCTTCGCAACAATCCCGGAAATAGTCATCCTTAGGGTTCGGTCCGGATCGTTATCTTGTACGCGATCACGCGCGCCGCGAGTACCCTGCGCCACAAGCTCGGCCTGCGTGCGACGACGGGAATCGCACGCGATCTACATTGGGCGAACTGGTAATTCTTGCGAGGGGTGCGATGGGTTTCAAGAAACTATTGATTGCAGCGTCGGCATTGGCGCTGTCGGTTGGCGTTGCGAACGCCGACTACGACCGCGACGGTTGGTACGTCGGTCTCGAAGGCGCGTGGGTCAGCATTCCTGACAGCGCACTGCTGGGTTCGGGTTTGAACCCGATCGAATTCGACGCTGGTTGGGGTGCACTCGGCACCGTCGGTTACGCGCTGAAGAATTCGAACTGGCGCATCGAAGGTGAACTCGGATACCGCCAAAACGACGTCGTGGCGAACGACTTCAGAGCCCGGGTGCCTACCTCGCTCGACGGCGAACTGACCGAATGGTCGGTGTTCGTCAACGCCGTCTATGACTTCAAGTTCCACTCCGATCGCTTCGGTTTGAGCGTTGGCGCCGGTATCGGCATGGACGATCCGCGGCTCGAATTTGGCAGCGTGAAGGACCAAGCTTGGGAAGTTGCGGCTCAAGGCCTCGTCGGCCTGACCTACCGTCTGACCCAGCACACCGATCTGATGTTGAACTACCGCTACACATGGATCCGTGACGCGGACATGACTCTTGCATTCCCAGGCGCTCCTGTTGAAACGGAATCCGAATTGGAGCTGACCAAACACTCGATCTCGCTCGGCCTGCGCTATGGCTACAACGATCCGGTGGCTGAACCGGTCGTCGTTCCGCCGGTCGTCGTTCCGCCGCAACCGAAGACGTTCATCATTTTCTTCGGGTTCAACAAGTGCAACATCACGGCAGAAGCCGATGCGGTGTTGAGCGAAGCTGCAGCGTCTGCGAAGTCGAACGGTTCGGCGTCGGTCCGCATCGTCGGTCACACGGACACGGTCGGTTCGAACAGCTACAACCAGAAGCTCTCTGAGTGCCGTGCGAACGCCGCCAAATCCAACCTCGTTGGTAAGGGCGTCTCGGATGGCTCCATCTCGACCTCCGG
>JANLXP010000024.1:0-4215 GCA_031365165.1 Alphaproteobacteria bacterium | reverse complement strand
CAGCGGGATCGACAGGCTCGTTTCCTTCGCGGCGGCGATGATGCCTTCGGCGATGATGTCGCAACGCATGATGCCGCCAAAGATGTTGACCAGGATGCCCTTCACCGACGGATCTTTGAGCAGAATTTTGAAGGCAGCCGTCACCTTCTCCTTCGAGGCGCCGCCGCCGACATCGAGGAAGTTGGCGGGCGAGGAGCCGTAGAGCTTGATGATATCCATCGTCGCCATCGCGAGGCCTGCGCCATTGACGAGGCAGCCGATCGAGCCGTCGAGCTTGATGAAGTTCAGGTCGTATTTCTTCGCTTCGAGCTCGGCCGGGTCTTCTTCGTTCGGATCGTGGAGCGCTTCGATTTCTTTGTGACGGTAGAGCGCGTTGTCGTCGAAGTTGATTTTCGCGTCGAGGCAGACGACGTCGCCCTTGTCGGTGATCACGAGCGGGTTGACTTCGAGGAGGCTCATGTCCTTCGCGACGAAGGCCTTGTAGAGCTTGTCGATCAAGGCGCCCAATTGCTTAGCGGTGTCACCCGTCACCTTCAACGCCTTGGCGATGCGCCGGCCGTGGAACGGTTGGATGCCGGTTGCCGGATCGACGAAAATGGTCAGGATTTTTTCCGGCGTCTTGTGGGCGACTTCTTCGATGTCCATGCCGCCTTCGGTGGAGGCGATGAAGGCAATGCGCGAGGTTTCGCGGTCGACCAGCATCGAGAAGTAAAGTTCGCGCGCGATGGCTGCGCCTTCTTCGATGTAAAGGCGGCGAACCACGCGGCCGGCGGGGCCGGTTTGATGCGTGACCAAGGTCATGCCCAGCATACGCGCCGCTTCGGATTTGACGACGTCCATCGACTTCGCGACTTTGACGCCACCGCCTTTGCCGCGGCCGCCGGCGTGGATTTGCGATTTCACGACCCAGACCGGTCCGCCGAGATCGTTCGCGGCTTTGACCGCTTCGTCGACCGAAAACGCCGGGAAGCCACGTGGAACGGGCACGCCGAATTCTTTCAGGACGGTTTTGGCTTGGTATTCGTGAATGTTCATGGGACGGGTCGAGCCTTCAAGCGTTCGCAGCGCACAGGAATCCGCGTTGCCAAAGCGGACGTTTCGTTTGGGAAATAGCGGCCCCTAAGCCGGGGCCAAATCGGGCTCGCTGGTATAGCGACGGCCCCCCGTTCCCGCAACGGGAACGGGGCGATCCGGATCGGCCGTTTTGACGCGATTTCGGGTGCTAGCGGACCCGAACGCCTGCGAGCGCGAACAAGGCTGCGATGGCTGCGGTGATCGAGACGGTCGCTGCCGCCCACTGCATGCCGAATTGTTCGGCAATCGTCTGGTGAATGCCCCACGTCGAGCCCACGGCGAGGAAGCCCATGAACATCGGGCCGGCCGCTTTGTGGACCAGGAAGCCGAAGAGCCCGCCGAGCCCGCCTGCAACCAATGCCAGCACGAGGCGCAAGACGATGAAGCCGCCGATGAACAACACCGCAAGGAAACCGAGTTGAATCGTCAACGGCGAGAGGTTCGGCGAGACGTAGCTATCGACCACACTCTCAAACGCGTCACGTGCGAAACCGACGATGCCCGAGGGCTCCATACGGTAGGACCGCTGCGTGTTGCCCGGCGACGGGTAGCTGCCATCGGCCGGCGGAGCGGCGGACGGAGCCGGATTGTACGACTCCGTCGTTTGCAAGTCCGGCGGGCCGTCGCCGGAGAAGCCGAAGAAATAGACCGGGATCGCGACGCCGATCAGAAAGAACGGCAGCATCAACAGAAAGTGGCGCCAGCGCGAATTGCCCGTCGTTTCAGCCATAGCAATCTCCCATCCATCAGGCGGTCTCATTCGAGACCCGGCCGACTGTACCGCAGATGAATGCGGATGGCCTGTGCGACAAACGGTGACGGCCGCCACAAAGGCGACCGTCCGCACACGTGTGTCTAGTGGGCCGTCCGGCGGCGGAGAAGGCTGTCGATGGCGAGGATTACGCCGATCGCGACACCCGGAACGAGGCCGAGTTTCAGCCCCTCCTCAATCGAGACACGCATCGGGCCGACGCCGCCGAAAAATTTCCAGGCAACCCAGGCGCCGACCAGCGACAGCGTCATGGCTGAGATGAAGCCCAGCAAGACCGCCGGCACGCGGCCGGTCATCTGCGTCGCACGCGTCAAGGCGTAGGAAACGAAGAACGGGCCAATCGCCGTCAACGAGAGCATGAGAAGCGCGGCTTGGATGTTCGCTTGCTCGAGCGGAGCTGGGACGCCCAAATAGTACTGCTGGTAGCCGTAGTAGCCCAAGAAGATCAGAAACAGGAGCCATGTCATTTCGCGAACCACTCCCATAGTTGCGCAGGTGGGACATGCATGGCGCCCGCGCAATGTGGCGAAAGGTTGGCGAGAATGGGGCGGTTCCTAGCGACCTGTGAATCTTGCCGGGCGTTTCTCGACGAAGTGGGCGACGCCTTCTTTGAAATCCTCGGTGGCGAAACTCTTTTGCATCTCCGCGTCGCCGATGGCGATGGCGTCGGTCAGGTCTTGGAACAGCGACTTCCAGATTTGCGCTTTCATCACCGCCATCGAGCGGGGCGAGACGGTAGTCGCGAGTTCCTTCGCGTAGGTCAGAACGGCGGGCAAGAAGTTTTCCTGCGGGAAGGTGCGGTTGACGAGACCGATGCGCGCGGCTTCCTCGGCCGAGAATTTGCGCGCGGAGAACAAAATGTCGAGCGCGTTCGCGGTGCCTGTGATGCGCGGCAATAGCCACGAGATCCCGTGCTCCGCGATCAGGCCACGCTGCGCGAAGGCCGTCGTGAACTTCGCATCGGCGGCTGCGAAGCGCATGTCGCAATAGAGCGTGAAGACGAGGCCGATGCCGGCGCACGGTCCGTTGATGGCGGCGATCACGGGTTTTCTGACCGACATCAGATAGCCGAAGCGGCCGGTGTAGTGCGCGCTGACGTCGGGGCCTAGGTTTGAGCGTGGAATATCGATGCTGTTGTCGGCGCGGGCGAGTTCGCGCTGATCCCAACTTTCCGGATTGATTTTCTGAAGGCCACCCATGTCGGCGCCGGCGCAGAAGCCGCGACCTGCGCCCGTGACTACGATGACGCGGACTTTGTCGTCGTTCGTAGCGTCAACGATCGCGCGCTTGACGCTTGCCTGCATGGCCGCGGTCCAGGCGTTCAACTTGTCGGGGCGGTTTAGCGTGACGAGCGCGATGCCGTCTTTCACGTCGTAGAGAATGTCTTCGTAGTGGGACATGGGGGCTTCCTCAAATGGCGCGGCGGGGTCAAGCTTAGGACAACGGAGGAAACGCGCAATGGCCGAGACGTATCGCGAGATCAAATTCGAACGGGTGGAGTCGCAGATTGCCCGCCTGACGTTGGCGCGACCGAAGCAGATGAACGCGTATACGACGCGGCTCTTCGCGGAGATGGTGGCGGCGATCGAGACCTATCTGCGCGACGACGGTTTGCGGGTGTTGATTGTCACCGGCGAGGGGCGCGGATTTTGCGCTGGCGGCGACGTGTCGGGCGCGGACGATGCGCATGACGAATTGATGACGTCGCAGCTTAGTCACGCGCGCGAGATGCGCGACGGGATGCATCGCGTCATTCAGGCGCTGCACCGGCTCGATAAACCGGTGATTGCGATGATCAACGGGCCAGCGGTTGCGGGCGGCTTGGCGCTTGCGCTCAGCTGCGATTTTCGGATTGCGGCGGATACGGCGAAGCTTGGCGATACGTCGGGCAAATTCGGGTTGCTGCCGGACGAAGGCGGGGCGTGGTTGTTTCCGCGTGCGATGGGGCTCGATCGTGCGCTGAAGATGACGATGCTGGCTGAAGTCTATGACGCGAAGACGGCGCACGAACTGGGGCTTGTGACGGAGGTCGTTCCGGCCGCGGAATTGGATGTGCGCACATTGGCGTTGCGCGGGCGCTCGCGAAACGCGCGCCTCTGGCGGTCAGGCTTGCGAAGGCGATGATGGTGCGCGGGCTCAACCTCACGCTCGATCAGTCGCTGGGCGATGCGGCGCTTTCCGTGATGGTGTCGAATGCGAGCGCGGACGTGCGCGAGGGCGTGAAGGCCTTCTTCGAAAAACGCGAACCGAAGTTCGACGGGCGCTAGCGGCGCATCGCAGGTTGTTGCGGCGTGGGCGGCATCAGCTTCGCGCCGAGGCCTTGCAGGGCCGCGCGCCAGCCGTCGGCGCAGGCGTTGAAGTAGTCGTCG
>JANLXP010000974.1:0-16435 GCA_031365165.1 Alphaproteobacteria bacterium | reverse complement strand
TCCGCATCCGAGTCGGCAACCAGCAAGTCGAATGCGCCGGCGCCGGATTCGACGAAGCCGTCGGTCGATGTCGACGCGTAGGCGAGGCCAAGGAACGGCGTGAAGTCGATACGGCCGCTGTCGAAGATGATGCCCGCTTCGGTGCGGATACCGAACGCGTTCGCGTCGTAGTTCGAGGAGGCAACAACCGGTGGGTTCAGCGTCACGTCAATTAGGCGCGTCGCGCTGATGTCGTGGAAGCCAAAGCCGATTTGCGCGTCGGCGTACCAGGTTTTCGCGTTGTATGCGCCGTAACCTGCGAACTGGAAGGTGTCGATGTCGGCGCTGTCGCGCAGCGTGTCGAACTCCACGTCCGTGGACGACCAACCGATCGCGCCACCGATGTTCCAGCGGCTGTCGACCGCGAAGTCGAGGCCGCCAGCGAAGCCGCCTGTGTCTTGGTCGTAGCCGGCCGCCTCTGCGTCACCGTCGCTTTCCGTCCACGAGCCGTAGCCGCGGCCCCAGATCGACATGCCGCCGCGCATACCCATCGGACGATGTGGCGAGTCGCTGGAGACGTTTGGCGGGGTCGCGTCGGCATAGCGGCGCAGTGCCACCTCAGCCATTGCCATCCCGCTGCCCGAGCCGCGTAGATCGTCGAGACGTGCACCGACCGCGTCGTTGAAGCCCTGTGTGACGCGCAAGCCCGCCTCTTGCAGGCTAGCGTGTTCAGAGCCGCTGATGTCGTCGTAGACGCGGGCGACTTCAGCTTCCGAGCCAGCCGGGATGCTCAAGAGATAGTTGAACAGATCCGTGAAGTCGGCGCTGTAGCCGCCGGCGTTGTAAATCGTCTCAAGTGTGGTGCCGATGGTGATCTGGTTTTGCGACAGGCTCGTCAGGGCGAGCGCCGTGCTGAAGCCTTGACGAGTCAAGGTGATGTCCACATCACCCGCGTTCACGGTGGCTACGCCGCCGAAGAAGATCGAGTTCGTATCGATCGTACCTGCGTTCGTGAACGTGCCCGCGGTCGTGCCCAGGATCACGTCTTGGTAGACGAATGTATCGCCACCGATGCTGGCGAACGTGTCGCCTTGAATGTAGGCCGCGATCTTGCCGCCGAGATTTGCCGTGCCGCCGACGTTGATCACACCGTAAGCGCCGGGCGTCGTGTCGGACGTCAGCTGAAACTCGAGCGTGCCGGCGGTCTGCGTGTAGTTGCCGGTCAGGCTAACGATCGTGTCGTCGTCGAGATAGACCGTGCCGGTGCCGCTGTGTGTCATGCTGGCGGCGTTGATTATGGCGCCCGCGCCGGTCGAACCGCGCAACGCGCCACCGATCACGGCTGTGCCCGAGCCCTGCATGTCGAATTGATCGAGGCCGGTTGCAGTGCCGCGCAGATACGAGAACGTGCCCGACGCGTGCATGATGAAATCGTCGTTGCCTGCCGCGTCCGCCGTGACGTTGCCGTCGAGCGTGCCGCCGTCGCCGTTGAAGACGTCGGCTTGCGTGTTTTGTAGGTTGAGTGCGGTCGTGATCGTACCGGCATTGTTGCCTTGGATCAGGCCGGCTGTCTGCGTGATCGTGTGACCGGCGCCGGCCGCGCTGAGGTTGATGCCAGCCCCGGTTTTGCCAATGATCGTGCCGGCGTTCGTGATACCGCCCGTCACGGAACCGTCGACCCAGATGCCATTCACGCTGCCGGTGATGATGCCTGTCGCCGCGTTCGTGATCGTTCCGGTGACGGGTACGGTCGCGCCGATACCGATGCCGTTGCCGGTGGCCGACGTGATGATGCCGGCGTTCGTGATGTTGCCGGTGAAGGCCGTCGTCGCGTCAACCCAAATGCCCGAAGCCGTGCCTGCGTTGATCGTGCCATTGTTGACGACATCGCCCGTGAACGTACCGGCGAACACACCGATGCCGTTTGAGCCGCCGTCGATCCGGGCGTCGTTGGTGATCGTGCCGGTAAAGGTCGTGGCAAAGACGTTCACGCCGTCGGCGGTGGCGGACGTGATCCTGCCGGCGTTGCTCACGTTACCTGTGAATGACGTGCCGCCGACGCTGATGCCCGTGTTGTCGGCGCTGATCGTGCCGGTCGCGTTGTTCACAATGCTGCCCGTGAAGGCGGTCGTGCCGGTCAGCACGATGCCGTACGAGCTCGTATTCTCACCCAGAATACGGCCTGAGTTCGTGATATTGCCGTTGAACGTGGCGCCGTTGATCAGAATCGCGGTCGCCGAGGTGCCGGTGACTTCGATGAGCGCGCCAGTGCTGTTCGTGATGCCGCCAGCGATCGTGCTGTTGAGCAGTTGAATGCCGTTCGCCGAATTTTGACCCTGGATTGTGCCATCGTTCGTGATGCCGCCCTTCAGCTGCGCGCCGGCGCCGCTGACTTGAATCGCAGCCGTCGCCGTGCCGCGGATGATGGAGTCTGCACTGTTCACGACGCCGCCGCGCAGTTCGGACGAGGCGCCGTTCATGTTGAAACCGATGGCGCCCGATATGAGCCCGTTGTTCGTGAGCCCGCCGTTGATGTCGCTGTTCAAGCCAAGTTGAACGCCGGCGATGCCACCGGTGATCGTGCCGTCGTTCAAGAAGCCCTTGTCGACCGAGCTGTCCGCAGTGATCAGGACGCCATAACCAGCGGTGCCGCCGATAACACCCTCGTTCCAGATGCCACCGTCGACCTGCGAGTTCGCCTGGATGGCAACGCCCGTGGCGCCCGACAGCATCTGCGCGACGTTGTGAATTGCGCCCGCGAGGTAGCTGCTATCGACGGTGAGCGTCGCGGTCGGGCTCGCCATACTGAGGCCGTTGTAGAAACTGTCGCCGTTCGCGTCTTCATAGACGCTCGCGTTGGTGTCGATGCGGACCCAATCGGTCTGCGCGTTGACGATTGCATCGCTGGGCAACGGCCCCGAGACGGTTTGCGATGCCAGTGCCGGGCTGGCCGATCCGAGCGCCGCAATCACGGCAACGACGGATGCCCCGGACAATAATTTGGTCGAACGAGCGCGCATGAACTTCCCCTAACGTGAACACCTTGATGCTCGGGGATAAGCCCGGCCGCGCTCTGCCCCAGAGCGCGGCCGACCCATCGCCAGTCGAAACATCGTCACGTTCGGGGATAGGTGGTTAATCCTACCAAGGTCTTAATCGCGTCCCGCGGCATTGGGATTTCGCTAAGAAGTTCGGTTTGCCGGGCGCGCAATGTGATCGGAAGATCACAGAAACGACGAAGGGCGGCCGTGACGGCCGCCCTTCGTACAGGCGATGGAGGAGGTGATTCGCAGGCCTACCAGGTGAAGCGGACGCCGCCCGAAGCGTTTGTGAGCGATGCGTCTGCGTTGTACTGACCGTTGACGTCGAAGAAGAGTTCGAAGTTCGTCGTTACACCGAACGTCGCGCCGCTGGAGATAACCAGACTGTCGGCCTTCACCTGCGAGGAGACAATCGACATCACGACCGACGGATCGTCGATGAACGCGGCCGAGAAGGACGAGTTGTCGTCCATGAACTCATGGCGCCAACCGATCTTGAAGTCCGGTACGACCGGCGTCTTGGCCATCATCCACTGGCCAGATGCACGCAAGGCCAATGTCGTCGACAGGCTTTCTCCGTCGGCGCCGTTCACGATCAGGGCGTAACCCGCCGTGCTGCTTTCGGTGAAGCTGTCGGCGCTGGAGTCGATATAGGCGACGGCGACCGACGGCTGCATGTTCATGCGACCCAAGCGCCAGATCGCACCGAGTTCGCCGTTAACCGACCACGCGGACGCGTTGTAGCTTGCGGTCGCGATGTCGGAGCCCGCAGGCGCCGGCAGATCGATCGAGCGCAACGTGCCGATGTCGTGCCAGGCGTAGCTTCCCTGGCCGTCGAGGTAGAAGCGACCGAAGCCGTACGAACCGAACAGATTGACCTGCCAAGATTCGATATCGGCCGTGTCGGGCGTGGTGTCGAACCAGACGTCCGATGTCGCGTAGGCAGCCGAGGCGCCGATCGTCGTGTTGGCGCTCGTCGCCATGTCGACGCCGACGATGCCGCCTTGCGAGTCGTGGTCGTAGCCGGGTGCGTCTGCATCGGTGTCGACGTTGATCTCGTTCTCGAAGGCGCGGCCCCAAACCGACCAGCCGCTAGCGCCGCGGGTCATACCTTGGCTACCACGCAGACCAGAACTCGTGGCGTCGGAGGCGACGGCAACGGCTTGCGCATAACGCTGCGCCGGCGTGCCGGACCAGCGTACGCCGTCTTCGCTAATCAACACGCTGTCCAGACGTTCACGAACCAAGCTGTTGATCGAGGTGGTGACGTTCTGGACCGCTTGACCGACTTGCGCGTGCTGCGAGCCGGACAGTTCGATCAACATGCCCTGCGCTTCAGCGGTGGTGGCCGCGGAGAACAACGCTTCGAACGCGTCCTGCAGGTCAAGCGAGTAGCCGCCCGCGGCGTAGATCGTTTCCATCGCGGTGCCGACGGCTTGCTGGTTGTGCGACTCGGCCACCAGAACGTCGTTGAAGGCCAACCGTTGAATCGTCAGATCGACATTGTTGCCGTTGTAGACAACGTTCCCTGTGAAGAACGGGTTCGACGTGACGAGGATGTTGCCGACGTTGTCGAACGTGCCCGTGAGACCCCCGCTTTGAATGACGCCCGTGTAAGTGAGCGTGACACCAGTCGGCAACGCGGCGGCGGCGAATGTCGCCGGATCGAGGTACGCACCGATGGTGCCATCGACGTTGGCTGTCGCGGCCGAGATAACGCCATGCGTACCGGTGGTCGTCGTCAGGAAGTACTCGAGTGTCGGAGCCGTTGCACCATTATAGGCTTGATCGAAATCGTTGGCCAACGTGATGGTGGTGTTGTCGTCGAGATAGGTACGCGACGTGTCGCCCGTATTGACCACTCGCATATGATCGGCGGTTACTTGGACGCCGGCGCCGTCTACACCACGCGTGTCCGTGCCGAGTAAGTATGTGCCGCTGGCCAGCACGTCGAAGTGGTCGATGCCCGTGGCCGCACCGCTGACGTACGCAAATTGGCCGGCGGCGTTGAGATCGAAGGAATCAGTTCCGTCGCCTTGGATGTCGCCGTCGACGGCTCCGCCCTGCGCGCTGAATGTATCGGCTTGTCCGTTCGACAGGTTCAACGCGACCGGACCTTGAATCAAGCCTGCCGTTTGGGTGAGCGTATGGGCTGCGGGCGCGCCTGAAAGATCAACACCCGTGACCGTTCCGATGATCGTACCGGCGTTATTGATGCCGCCCGTCGCCGTGCCAGCGATTTCCATGCCGATCGAGCCGTTGATCGTGCCGGTGGCGGAGTTCGTGATTGCGCCTGTGATCGTGCTGCCACCGGTGAGGACGATGCCGCTTGAGAGCGCGCTGACCACGCCGGTATTCGTGAGGCTTCCGTCGAGCGTGCCATCCATAGAGATGCCGAGGTTCGACGCGGTTATCGCACCGTCATTCGTTACGTCTCCCGTGATCGTCGCGCCGTTGAGGTAGAAACCCGTCGAACTTGAGGTAATCACGCCGTCCGCGGTGTTCGTGATGTTGCCGGTGAACGTGCCGCTGACTTCAATGCCGTCGCCGTCTGAATTGATAACGCCCGCGTTGGTCAAATCGCCACCGGAGAACGTCGCGGTGACATGGATGCCGTCGCCCGAAGAGTCGATTTCGCCGGTGTTCGTCACGTTGCCCGTGAACGTCGTTCCGACGAGATATATGCCGGTCGAACCAGCGACGATGTCGCCGTCGTTCGTCACGTCGCCCGAGAAGGTTCCGGTGGTCCAACTGATGCCGTCGGATCCGGAGTTGATGAGGCCCCCGACGTTGTTTGTGACATTGCCGGCGAATGTCGTCGTCGCGATGTGGATGCCATCGTCATCATCGGCGAGGATGTCGCCGCTGTTGGTGATGTCGCCGTTGAAGGTCGTCAATGAAACGACGATAGCGCTGTCATCGGCTTGAATGACGCCCGTGTCGGTGTTCGTAATTCCACCGGTGAACGTGCCTCCCGAAATGACGATCGCCGAGCCACCCGACCCGATCGCCGATACCGCGCCCGAGTTGACGATGCCGCCTGCAACCGTTCCGCCAGTGATCTGGATGGCACGGCCGGTAGCACCATCAGCAACAATGCTGCCCTGGTTGTTGATGCCTTGGGCGAGGGTGCCACCGGTGATGTTGAGTGCCACGCCGTTCGCGCCCGTCGCGCTGAGGGTGCCGCCGGACCGGTTGATGATCTTGCCGGCAATCGTCGCGCCCGTCTGAACGCCGTTGTCCGCGCCGCTGATCACGCCGGTGTTGTCGATATCGCCCGTCAGCGTGCCGCCGCTCAAATTGACACCGGTACCGCTGGTCGCAATGATCGAGCCGCCCGAGCGGTTAATGATCGAGCCGACTAGGACGCCGCCCGACATGTTGATGCCTTGCGAGATGGTGGCGCCTGAAGAGAGAATCTGGCCGCTGTTGTCGATGTTGCCGATGAACGCGGCGACCGTGCCCAAGTTGATGCCGCGACCGCTATCGGAAACGAGTGCCTGAATAACCGCACCAGAAGCGTTCGTGATGCCTCCGTTGAAGACCACCGCGGCGCCTTGAATGTCGATACCATCCGCATTGCTCGTTCCAAACCCAACAATGCTGCCTTGGTTGGAAATTCCACCCAACACAACCGTGTTGCCGGTAATCACGATGCCGTCCGTAACGCCTTGGATGAGCGCCGTGGTGCCGTTGTTTTGAATGCCGCCGCTCAGGATTGTGTTGTTCAGAAATATGCCGTCGGGGGTGCCGCCGTTGATCGTTCCGGTGTTCACGATCGAGCCGCCGATATTGCTGCCGGCGATGTTGAGTCCGCTGCCGAGAATCGTTCCCGTGTTGGAAATCCCGCCGACAAGTGTCGCTGATGTGATGTTCAAGAATGAAGTCAGCGTGCCGGTATTTAAGACACTGCGGTTTGAGCCATCGGCCTGAACGAAGGATCCCGCTTGGATGTCGATGAAGTCGTCCGAGACGGCGTTCGTAACCGGCGGATTGGGATTGCCGGCTGCGGTGATCGTTTGACCTGCGAGCGCGGGCTCGACCATCGCTCCGAAGGCAGCCATGACGGCCAACGTCGAAACACCTGACAACAACTTCTTCGAACGGATGCGGATCATAAGCAGTGCGCTCCCCAGCGATGACAGAACTGGTTGGCTGGCTGGAAACGCGGGGCGCAGGACGGGCTGCGCATTCCCCCCGGAATCCACCGAATCAACCCTCGAATCCGGGATACGTGGGTTAACGATTCGCGTCTATCAGTGGGGGTAGCGGTTAACGCATTCTGCCAAACGTAGTGATTTTTCTACACCAGGTAGTTAAGGAACGGGACGTTACTATATCTGCGTGTGGAGATGTGAATTGACCAGGGGTTCCGGCTATGCGCGCGGAATCTTGCGTGCAATACGTTGCCTTAACCTTTGATTAAGGATTCGCGGACGCGCTCGATGACCAATTTGGCGGCACCATCGGTGACGGGTCAGGGGCAAGGCGAACCGGTGCGCATGAAGCTCGCGGATGCCGTCAAACAAGCGCAGGCGCTGTGCGCAAAGGGTCAGATCGACGCCGCCGAGAAGATCGCCCTGGCCGTTCTGCAGAAACAGCCGAAGCAGCCTCAGACAATGCAGGTGTTAGCGTCGATCGCCGAGCGTCGGGGCGATCCGGCGAAGGCCATCCAGATCCTGCGCGAGGCTCTGACGGGCGCGAGCACCGACGCGTTGGCGCTTATGAATCTTTGCCGGGCCTTGCGCCTGCAAGGGCGCTTGCAGGAATCACGCGAGGCGGGCGAAGCGGCCGTGCGGATCGGCACGGTCCCGGAGGCGATCTCGGATCTCGGCGATACCTACACCGCGCTGGGCGAGCATGACCTGGCGCTGCATGCGTTCGAACACGCGGTCGCACGCCGGCCGCAATTGCCGCGCGCGCATCTGGGGCTTGCGCATGCCTTGCTGATAAAGGGCGAGTTTCGTGCTGGTTGGGCCGAGTACGAATGGCGCTACAAGCTCGCCACTACCAAAGATATTCTACCCAAGTTCAATCATCCGATGTGGAACGGCATGCGGCTCAAATCGAGCCGCCTGCTGGTGATCTGCGAGCAAGGCTTCGGCGATTGCTTTCAGTTCGCGCGTTACCTGCCGCTGGTGCGCGAGCGGGTGGCCGCCGTCGTCATTGGTGCTGGGCCCGAAATCCGTTCGGTCATGACAAACGTCGCGGGCGAAACATACGAGGCGCATGAGCGTTGGGAGAACTTACCGCCGTTCCACTATCAGATCGCGATTTCCAGCTTGCCGATGCTGTTTGGAACGACGCTGGAGACCATTCCGGCGAAGGTGCCGTATCTCAGCGCGGATCCTGCGAAAGCTGCAGTCTGGCGCGCGCGGTTCGATGCGGCGGCGCAGGGACGTAAGAAGGTCGGCTTCGTTTGGCAAGGACGGCCCGCGCACCCGAATGACCGGGTGCGATCTGTCGGATTGGATGCGCTAACGCCGCTTCTCAAGCTTGAGAATATTCTGCCGGTATCGCTGCAGTTCGGTGCGGGGCAAGAGCAACTCGCGAGCCATCCGGTGCGTGCGCGCGTTGTCGATGCAGCGGCCGACATTAAGGATTTCAGCGATACGGCCGCCGTCATCGCGGGACTGGACTGCGTCGTCACGATCGATTCTGCGATCGCGCATTTGGCCGGTGCGATGGCGAAGCGCGCGATCGTCATGCTCTCTCACGCCGGCGAGTGGCGTTGGCTCGAGAAGCGAACCGATTCTCCCTGGTATCCGACGCTCGAACTCGTGCGCCAACCGCAAGCGGGTGCGTGGGACAGCGTCGTTCAACGCGTTGCCGAGCGGCTCGGTGCGTGAAAAGACCCCTCAGACGGACACACCAATGAACAAAGCCCAGCCGGTGAAAGCGCCCCAAACCGGTCAACGGATGAGTTCTGCGCAAGCCTTGAAGCTTGCCGCACAGCATCAACAAGCCGGTCGGCTGGTACAGGCGGAAGGCGTGCTCAGGCAGATTCTGCAGCAGCGGCCGAACGATACCGAAGCGTTACATCAGCTTGCGATCCTGGCCTATCAGGTTGGAAAGATGCCGCTCGCCATTCAATTGATCGAGCGCGCGCTTAGCGTCAATCCGAACCTGCACATGCTGCAAGCGAATATCGCGGAGATGTACCGGCGCGTCGGGCAACCGCAAAAGGCGATCGAACACGGACAAAAGGCTATTGCTCTCAAAGCGGATGCGCCGGACGCGAATAACAATCTGGGCATCGCTTATTTCGACATCACCGACTACGAGACGGCCATCAGCTGGTACGAAAAGGCGATCGCGCTTCGGCCGCGCTTTGCCGAGGCCATTAGCAACCGCGCGAACGCGCTCAGGCAAATGAAGCGCTTCGAAGAGGCCGAGACCGAGTACCGGCGCGCGCTTGCGATCAATCCCGCCTACGCGGAGGCGCACAACAATCTGGGCAGCGTGCTGCGCGATCTGGAACGGCATGCGGAAGCGGAGACGGCCTACCGGCGGGCTGTCGAGCTAAAGCCTATGTATATCGAGGCTTTGAACAACCTCATACTCGCGCAGAAGGACTTGAAGAATTACGACGAGGCGATCGCGACTGCGCAGCGGGTGTTGAGGATCGAACCGCAGAACGCCGACGCGCTTTCCTATCTCGGCGCTGTGTACGTCGATCAGAAGAAGCCGGACCTTGCTTTGGACGTGCTCAAGAAGTCGTTGGCGATCAAAGCCGACAAGGCGGAAACGCACAACATGATGGGGCGGGCGCTGTTCGAGGCAAATCAGGCCTCCGACGCGATCGAAGCCTACAACCGCTCCATCGCGCTCAAGCCGGAATTTGCCGATCCCTACAACAACATGGGCAATGCGCTGAAAGAACTTGGGCGGTTCGACGAGGCGCTCGGCGTTTTCGACAAGGCGATTTCACTACAGCCGGACACGGTTGGGGTTTACGTCAACCTGTCGGATGCGAAAAAGTTCCGTGCGAACGACGACAAGCACTTGGTCGCGCTTGAAGCGTTCCTGGCGAAAATCGAAACGCTTAAGGAAGACGATCAGATGCATGCGGGGTTCGCCGCAGCCAAGGCCTACGACGATCTGAAGCGCTACGACGAAGGGTTTCCCTACCTGATCCGTGCGAATGCGTTGAAGCGCAAGACGATCAGCTACGACGAGCCCGTCGTGCAGAGTCTCTTCGAGCGCATCCGGCAGACGTTTACGGCCGATCTCGTGCAGGCGAAGACGGGCGGCGGATTTGCGTCGCAAAAGCCCATCTTCGTGCTCGGCATGCCGCGGTCGGGGACGACGCTCGTTGAGCAGATTTTGGCGAGCCATTCCCGCGTGACCGGCGCCGGTGAGCTCAAAGACATGAACGACACGATCAACAGCGTGCGCAATCGCGACGGCCAGCAAGCGGCGTACCCCGAGTTTGTGCCGGTCCTCTCACGCGACGAACTGGCGAAGGTCGGCGAGGCCTACGCGGCGAAGCTTGAAAAGCACGCGCCGGGGGCCGAGCGCATCACAGACAAGATGCCGTCGAACTTCTATTTCCTGGGTCTCATTCACTTGGCGCTGCCGGGGGCGAAGATCATTCACACGAAGCGCAACCCGGTCGACACGTGCGTGTCGTGCTTCTCAAAGCTGTTCGCAGGCGAGCAGAACCAGACTTATGACCTTGCCGAACTCGGGCGTTACTATCGGGCCTATCACGAGTTGATGGCGCATTGGCGTGCGGTTCTGCCGCCTGGCGCGTTCCTCGACGTTCAGTACGAAGAGGTCGTCGCCGACACCGAGGGACAAGCGCGGCGTATTCTCGAGCATTGCGGGCTTGAGTGGAGCCCCGGGGTGCTTGACTTCCATCGGACCGAGCGCCCGGTGAAGACGGCGAGCGCACGCCAGGTGCGCCAGCCGATCTATGGTTCTTCGGTTCAGCGGTGGCGGAACTACGAGAAGTTCTTGGGACCCCTGCTGCAGGAATTGGGTGATCTTGCCTAAGCGGTAATGGCGCGCGACATCGCGTCGAACGATTGACGGAAGCCGTGCAGCAGTTGGTCGATGCGGATCTTACGGTCCTGCTGTTGGCGATCCTTGACCGTGTACACGAGCGAAAGTGTTTTGCCTGTGCGCATCTGCTCCACGGCTTCGGCCGGCAGCGCACCCTGTACAAGACATTGCTTGGCGTTGCATTTGACCGGCGCTTTGAACGCCGTGTTCTTGTCGACCGCGAAACTGACGCTTTCGGAAGCCCGGGCGCCCAAGGGCAGGACGAACAGGATGCCCGGGGCGGGCTGCGTGTTCATCATCACGACGTTAAAGCCGGCCGCCAGGACTGCAGTGTTGTTCGGGCCTCGGACGGTCATCTTGGCGTTGGTCAGGCAGAGTCGCTTCGCGGGAGCGTCGCCTTTCTGCTGAACGTTATGGCAGCTGAGCACCCAGAGCCCGAAAGCTTGCTTGCCGACAAAGCCGGGCTCGATGTCCACGTTCTGGATCGGCGGCAAGTGAACGGCCTGCTGGCCCTCGCCGGGACGGTGATCGCGCGACCACTGGTAGGCCAGGACCGAGACCCAAACGAGGGCTATCACAGCGCCGATCCCGACCAACGTGCTTGTTTCGAAAAGTCTTTTCATTCGATGTCCGGTGATTTGGTTAAGGCCGCGGAGACTAGGTGAGCGCGGAACGTGCTTCAATCCAGGGCAGTTGCAACCTTAAGACGCGACAACCGGGTCGGCAGGTTCACGGCGGGCCCCGGTAATGATAGAAATTCTGGGGGCTGAAGGGGTTTGCACAATCCCCTTGGTCCCGCGGGGTGTCTTATGACGCGGTGGATCGTTTTCGCCGGACTCACGGCGTTGATCGTGACCGGTTACTTCGCAACGTTTTATGCGCACGGAAAATCGTTCTGGCGCAGCGTGCAAACCGTGCCCGCGGAGCTTCAGAAGAAAGCCGAAGATGTCGTCGTCAAATCGGGCGCGCAGCGCTGGGCGCATGTTCAGGTCGATGGGCAGATCGCTTACCTCACGGGCGAAGCGCCGACGGAAGCTGACAGAGACGATTTGGAACTCGCGGTGCGGCGCGCGGCAGGCGCAGGCGGCGCGTGGTGGGGCGGGATCACTCAGGTTCGCGAAAGCATGACGTTGGCGGCCGCGCGCACTCCTTATTTTTGGATGGCGCGGCGCGGCGAGAACGGGCGTGTGAGCTTGATGGGGTATGTGCCCGGCCAACGCTACTATCGCGAGATCAAGGCGGCTGCCAAAGGCCTGTTTCCCACCGGCGTCGACGATCAGTTGGAAATCGCGCGCGGGCACCCAACGGGTTTGTGGTCGGAGACGGCGATCGCGGGCCTGAAGCAGCTGACCATGCTGCAGTCGGGCGAGGTTCGATTTGAGAACCAGGTTTTGACGATAAAGGGCGAGGCGCGCGATAGCACCGTGCAGGCGGCGGCCTATGCTTGGGCCAAGGCGCTGCCGCGGCCCTATCAGGGGATTGCGGACGTCTCGCTTGCGAACGAGATGGCGCTGCCTGAGGCGACGCCCGATGCGCCGCAGGCGGCGGAGCCGATCGTGACGGCGCCGGTGCAGCGGTTGGCGGCGGCGAACTGTCAGAAACTGATCGACGATGCCAAGAACGCGAACGTGGTTGGCTTCCCGTCGATGTCGGCGAAGTTCAAGAGCCCCAACAAACGGCTCGACAAGATCGCGCAGCTCGGTATCGATTGCGGTACCGTACGGTTTCGGATCACCGGGCATACCGATGGTTCGAGCCTTGAGGGTGCGATCGAGTATCTGAGCCAGGACCGGGCGCTTGCGGTCTCCAAATACCTGCAAGACCTGGGCGTTTCGAAGGACCGTATTAAAACCGAGGGCGCCGGATCGTCGTCACCGGTCGGCGATGTCGATACGCCGGAAGGCCAGGCGCGCAATCGCCGGGCCGAAGTTTCGATCGTGCCTTAGGGAAACGGACGCAAAAAACCCATGCTGTATTTGATCGTCCAGACCTGGTTGTTCCTCCTGATCGCATGGCTGATCGGGATGGCGGTCGGCTTTGCGTTGTCGCGAGACCAGAAGGCGCAGCGCCATACACAAGTTGAAGATGAGCTGCGCGAAGAGCGCTCGCGCACGATCGCGCTGAACAAAGACGTCGAAGACTTTCGCAGCCGGGTCACCGACCTTGAGGGGTTGCCGCAGGGTGTTCGCGCTTCGCGCGTCGCGGCGCGCGAGGAGATGACCAGCCGCATCTCGCAGCTGGAGCGTGAGCTTGATGCGGCGCGGGCGAACGAAAAGCGCGCTGGCGACGAGCGCGAGCGGCTGCGCAACGATGTCGACGGGTTCCGTCAACGCTACCTCGAAGCGCGGGCGAAGTGGGACGAGTATCAGGCGAAGGCCGAGGCGCTGGCCTCGTCGCCGCAGCTGACACTCACGGAAGCGCATGTCGCGCCGACCGACACGATGCGCAAACGGTCGGCCGAGCTGGAGAGCCAGCTTGCGGACGCAGCCAAAGGCCGCGAGCGGGCGCTCGATCAAGCAAAGATGCTGTCGTCGCGTGTGAGCGAGCTTGAGCGCCAGTTGGCGACGGCGGGCGCGCGGGGTGGCGGCGGCGACTTCAAGATGCTGCAGACGCGGATCAGCGAACTTGAGGCGCAGTTGGCGACGTCGGCGCAGGCACGGGAGCGCGCGCTTGAGCAAGCGAAGTTCTTGTCCACGCGTATCGGCGAGTTGGAGAAAGGGTTCCAGGCGGTCGGCAACGACCGAGCAAACGAGCAGAGTCGCGCGTTGCAGGCGCGCGTCGCCGAGCTGGACGCTCAGCTTGCGGGCGCCAATCAGATTCGCTCGGAGGCGAGTGCGCAGACGAAGGCGCTTAACCAGCGCATCGGCGAACTGGAAGCGCAGCTCGCGGGCGCTGGGAAAGCCAGCGAAGCGACGAAGGTTCTGCAGGCGCGCATATCGGACCTTGAGGGTCGGCTCTCGACCGGGATTTCTGCCGCGCGCGAGACCGATGCGCTGCGCTCGCGCGTTGCCGATCTACAAGACAAGCTGGGCGAGGCGGAGGTTGCCCTTCGCCGCGCCATTACGACAACGCGGCAAGATGCGGCCGGCGAAGCTGTCGCCGCCAAGGCGGTGGCGGAGGCTGCGGAGTTGCGCTCGCGGTTGAGCGAGACGGAAGCAAGGCTCGCGACAGCGCAGCAGCTGGCCGGTGAATCGCGGGCGCTCAAGTTGCGCCTTGCCGATGCCGAGACGCGTCCGGCGGTGGTTGAGAACTCCGAGCGGGTGGTGGAGCTTGAGAAGGCTCTGGACCGTGCACGGCGGCAAGCGGGCGAAGCCGAGTCGTTGCGTGCGCAAGTGTCGAGCTTGGAATCGCGTCTGGCGTTGGCGCAGAACGCGGTCGACGAACGTGCAGGCAAGGGCGAAGATGTCGGCCTTCTCAAAGCGCGGCTGTCGGACGTCGAGGCGCGTTTGATGTCGTCGAGCCAAGCGTCGATGGAGTTCGAGTCGCTGCGCAGCCGGGTGATGTCGCTTGAGGCGCTGTTGCACGAGGCGGCGAAGTCGCGGGACGAGGCTGCCATTCTGCGCTCCAAGGTCGCGGAACTCGACGGGCGGCTTGGCCAGGCGATGAAAGCGGTCTCTGGCTCTCGCGAGAGCGAGAAGGTCTAAACACAACTCTTCCCTGCGTTTTTCTGCGGTTGACGGCGGTGCCGTTCGAGCCGACATTCCGGCCGTCCGAAGGGGGGCCTGTGAAGGCAGGCTGAGATCGGCGCATGACGCGCGACCACCCTTTGAACCTGATCCGGTTTGTACCGGCGGAGGGATCGGATGCGGTGTAGCTCTCGCACAGGAGAGCGCCCTTCCCTTCTCCGCTTTGCATTCCCGATCGGCGTATCAACCGCTTCATCGACCGCGCGGGCCCACTCTTATGAACATTCAGCACAAGCCTTCTTTCCAGATCACGGCGGGAGCCATTCCCGGTTCGCGCAAGGTCTATGTCGAGGGCACAAAGCACGAGGGCTTGCGCGTACCGTTCCGCGAAGTGGCGCTGCATCCGAGCGCGAACGAACCGCCGGTCCGGCTCTATGATCCGTCAGGCGTCTATACCGACGAGACGGCGCGCATCGACATCTTCAAAGGTGCACCGCGCGCACGTGAGGCGTGGGTTCTCGCACGCGGCGATGTCGAGGCCTATGACGGGCGCTCCGTCACCGATGCGGACAACGGTGGTGCGACGGGCGAGCGGTTGGTGTCGCCGTTCCCGGTGTTGCGCAAACCGTTGAAGGCGAAGCGCGGGCGGGCGATCACGCAGCTGCAGTATGCGCGCGCCGGCATCATCACGGCGGAGATGGAATATGTCGCCATTCGCGAGAACCTGGGCCGCGCGAAGCTTGCGCGCGACGGCGAAGACTTTGGTGCTTCGATCCCCGACGAGGTGACGCCGGAGTTCGTGCGCGACGAGGTGGCACGCGGGCGGGCGATCATCCCGGCGAACATCAACCACGGTGAGTTGGAGCCGATGGTGATCGGGCGCAACTTCCTGGTCAAGATCAACGCGAATATCGGCAACTCCGCCGTCACGTCTTCGGTCGCGGAAGAAGTCGAGAAGATGGTGTGGTCGATCCGTTGGGGCGCCGACACCGTTATGGACCTTTCAACGGGCCGCAACATTCACAACATCCGTGATTGGATCATCCGCAATGCGCCGGTGCCGATCGGAACGGTGCCGATCTATCAGGCGCTGGAGAAGGTGGACGGCGTTGCCGAGGATCTGACGTGGGAGGTCTATCGCGACACGCTGATCGAGCAGTGCGAGCAAGGCATCGACTATTTCACTGTGCATTCGGGCGTGCGGCTGCCGTACATCCACCTCACCGCCAAGCGCACGACGGGCATCGTCTCGCGCGGCGGGTCGATCATGGCGAAGTGGTGCCTGGCGCACCACCAGGAAAACTTCACCTACACCCACTTCCGCGAGATCTGCGAGATTATGCGCGCCTACGACGTGTCGTTCTCGCTCGGCGACGGCCTGCGGCCTGGATCGATCGCCGACGCCAACGACGAGGCGCAGTTCGCCGAGCTGAAGACGCAGGGCGAGCTGACCAAGATCGCCTGGGAGTACGACGTCCAGGTGATGAACGAGGGGCCCGGCCACGTGCCGATGCACCTCATTCGCGAGAACATGGAGAAGCAGCTCGAGTGGTGCAGCGAGGCGCCGTTCTACACGCTCGGCCCGCTGACCACCGACATCGCCCCCGGCTACGACCACATCACCTCGGCGATCGGTGCCGCGATGATCGGCTGGTACGGCACCGCGATGCTCTGCTACGTCACGCCGAAAGAACACCTCGGCTTGCCGAACCGCGACGACGTCAAGGCCGGCGTGATTGCCTACAAGATCGCCGCGCACGCCGCCGACCTGGCCAAGGGCCA